>SUVZ01000032.1 GCA_015061765.1 Lentisphaerota bacterium | reverse complement strand
ATTCCTATGTCCAAGCCTGCATGACGATGGCCGCGAGCCGCGAAACGGAAGACCGCGAATACGCACCGCTAAGCAAAATCCGGGACAATTACCCGAAATACATCCTTACGCGTAACGACCCGATCCTAAAGCGAGACGGCATCATCCACAAAGACCTTCCGAAGTTCATGGCGGACGGCACAATGTTCTGAACATAAGACCAGCTTTCTTTTTAATGTTGCCAGTGTGGTAGTGTTGCCAGTTGCCAGTTTAGGTGAAGGCCATACAAGTTTGAGTTACGAGTTCAAGTCCGAGAAAGGATATTAAAAATTCCATTCTCCCACTCCAACTTAAAACTCCAACTAACTCATACTCTTCCACATTGGAAATTGGTGCTGATAACTGGCAACACTGGATACTGGCAACATTTTCCATCATCTTTGATCTGAGCCGTAATCTAGTGAATCTGAATAATCCTGTCTCAAGTCGTAGTCGGTCGCCAATCGTAGTCGGTCTCTAAGTATCACATTAAAATTAAGCCAACTAACACATCAAAATCGAGCCAACTGTCACATTAAAATCAAGCCAACTGTCACATTAGACTTGAATTTTATTGAAGAGGGTGTAAAAACACTCAATAAACTCGCATCTGAAATAGATACAAAGAGAATGCGCCAGCCGTCATTCAAAATGATAATTGTCGCAACGGGTGATTTTGCCTACCAACGCCCTGACGGTGTAATCATATGCCCCATCGGAGCGCTATGTCCATGAAAGTGGTGAATGAGGAATGTTGCCAATGCCGATGTTGCCAGTTTCCAATTAGGTTGCGCTAAAGCTTAATGCAAATGACCAGCAGTTCTATGGCGATTATAATAAGTGACATCGCAATTACAACGCCGATAATCGTAAGCAAGCGCGCCCACTCTTTGAATGCAGACGCAGACGCTTTCAAGTCTTCAACCCACCTCATCCTACTTTCCTTTCTTTTTTGCCTTGATACAGTCAAACGGACATCAACACAACAGCAACATCCATGCCAAGGCCGAAATCAGCGTGAAAACAGGAAAATCAAAGCACCGAACGGCTACTAATCAACCACCGATGGACAGAATATCATCACCTCCTCCTGATCTTACAAATCGTGTCCCAAGCATCAACCCCACCATCCGTCTTTGCCTTCTTCGCAAGCATCCCCACATGCCGCCGCAAGAACATATCCTCGCGCTGCTTCAGCCGCCTGGCGATATCAGGATTTACACCTCTTGCCATAAGTCACGGCGTTTTGAAGTCATATCAAAGCGTACCAAAGGCCATCATTATCCCATATTCATCAAGATGTTTGTCATCTGCCTATCTTCGTCGGTTGCATCCCGCATAGAACATTGTGCCAGGGCTAAATTTATTTCTGTTTCAGCTTCCCAAGCCTCGTTTGTATAGATGCACTGTCCAGTCCGAATTCCATTCATTATTCGTGAAAGTCTCCAAATGAAACCCGCAGGATTAACGCACCAATGGATTTCTTCACTCAATACTGACACGTCACGATCTTTATATTTATCGTATAAAGCTGCTTCTAATCGACTAATACACGCCCCTTTACAAGCACAACCTATATCCAAAATATGCGTGACCCCATTGATAAGTTCGTCGGCCCACATTATCCACCCCTGACCACATGCTAAGAGATCTTGTCCGCATACGGAACATTGTAATGGTATATGGTTTTGGTAAACTCTTGCCGCGATTTTTGACCGAGAATAGCTCTCTGGGAAATATCTTCTAACAAGCATTGAACAACCTCGTTGCAACAAGAATTGCTCTATGTCATGCGATTGCAAAATCTGATACGCGACAATCTCTCCATGTCGTTTCAAACCTTCCAAGCGTTCAATTAGTGCCTGGGTAGCACATGATGAATAAACCCCTATAAATCCTTGCGCACCTGAAGCTTTAATTCGGTCAAGTATATTTGTTTCGTCCTCTACCCCTATAGCCCTGCCACTATTGGCATAATGCTTGCAACTGGCAATATACTTGATATCCGCTCTGATGACAACCATATCTTTCCCGCCGTCTGCGCCACGGGCAGGGGGCTGGATTATGATAAAGCCCATCTCGCGCAACAACAATTCACTAAACTGCTCCCATTCGTCATAGGCGTTTGCGTTTATCTCTGCAAAGTTGATTAACCTTGAGATTTGCTGTTGGACACTTTCTATGGTTTCAGTCATACTACCACCGCCCTAAATGTTACTACGGTTTGAGGATAGTTGCACGCCATTCTTTCTTTATAGCATATACACGAAAATCCCTTTCCTTTGTAGAAACGGACACCTCGTTATTGCGATTCACCTTAACTATGTTCAGGGCTGTAGAATCAAAATCCGCATCAGAACGAATTATTGTCGCAACTCTATTGTAAAAATCGGCAAGCTTAACATGGTCAATTAGCCCCTGATCTGCCATCGCATTTGATTGTAGAATGTTACCCGCGACATTGGCGTAGAACACAACATCAAATGAGGTGTTCGTAACTAATGCAAGGAGTTCGATTCCGTTGAATCCAAGTCCTTGAACCTCTGATAGAATTAACTTATTCATTGCTTCCTTTCTCACCATTCGGTGCGTACGTTGTATAATCCTTTTCACCAGTGGTTTCGTTTGTGACGCAGGCTGTAACCGATTTCAAATTACCGTCTCCGTCGTATTCCTTACGAACCGATGTAACGCTAACCTCATTGCCATCCGCTCTCATGTCCTCAATCTCGTTTGTCAGATTAGACAAGTCTTGATCGGAAATCTCACCGTTGAGCTTCTCAAGCAAATCAGTCGACCCCTCAACATTGTCCACCGTCAGTTTGACGGTCTTCTCACCATCCGTATAGGTTTTCTCGATCTTTGACGGTCTTGAAGAATTATCATCATACGTAACATCAATTGTCTCGTAGACCTGCTTACCGTCCTTCAACATTTGATTTTCTTCGTTCTCAGATCGCTTATAGTCTCCACGATTGATGGTGTCACGCATTGCGACAAGATTTTCGTTCCCAGAAGAACCGCCATTCATTCTGGCTCTCAAGTGCCCGCCATCATCTCCCGGTTTTCTGTCTTTTCCGCCCGCCTCGGATTGTGCGGAGTTGTCACGCTCGTTGTCAGGAGTATCTGTCAGATAACCTTCTGCATGAGTTATCCTGCCACGCTCATCGGTTGTATATCGTGTCCCATTGACTTCGAATTCAATCTCTGGCCTCAAGTTTCCATCTGGATCCTTTATTAAATCACCGTTGTCGTCAAGCCTTGAAAGATCCCCGTCAGCCATCGCAATCTGTTCAAACAACTCTTCCATTGATCCCTCAGGGGGGATTTCATCGACATACGCCGTGGTATCATCGACTTGATCGTCATTCAAATTGGGCGTCTCTTTCCCTTCTTCAACAGATTTTTCCGTCACATGATTGGCAGCTTCGATCTTGTCAGCAACAACATCTGATTCATCGTCCGATATGTCAGATCTTTCTTCACTACCAACAACCTCACACTCCCGTCCTTCAGTTTCCGCCTCGGCTGTACTTTCTTTCGCTATGTCAACCTCTGGCGCACTCGCTTGTCTAATTCGCGGATATGGAGATTCCGTTGGGATACTATCAATTACATCTCCACTGCGCGAATACGCGCCATCCACACCTTTCTCCACAGTAGCAGCCGAAGCCTCGACGATCTTTCCCTTTATTCGCCGCAGGCTTTCGCTCTCCGTCGCATCTATGGCTTGCGATGCAACTTCCTTGACGACAGCCTTGCCAATCTCCTTTGCGACCCTCTTCGCAGTTTCTTTCAAAACGGCTTCTGCCGCAATGACCTGACTTCCGGGCACAGCAATCGCCGCTGCCTCGATGATCTTCTCCGAAACTTCTTTTACTTTGCCGACGGCTTCTCTCACCTCTTTAAACGCCCCGTCCTCATCCCTGTTCGCGAGTTCTTTTGCCCCCACATCAGACATCTTGTGCCGTAGCTGTTGCACTGCGGCCTTTTCCACGACGCGGGCGGCATCTTGCGGCTTCCGCATCTCGGAGAGAGTCTTCGCCAGCGATGTAGCCTCGCCTGTTTTTGATTGGTTCTCTATTCCCATCTCGCTCTCCTCTTCAAATTCGTAGCTCAAGTTCCGCTGTCTTGTAATACCGAAGTTTAAGAAGAATTTTGATCTTCAAATACAACAGAAGCTCTTCATCGTTCAGCGTCAGCTCTTTAAGCCGTTCGCGCACACGCTCAAACTTCTCATGTTCATATCCCACAAAAACAACCTCGTCTCCGTTTTTCACGATTCCATCGGTACGGCAGTACGAGACAAGCAGATCCTCTGCCCGCTGATACCCAGGAACACAAACGTTATCAAAGAAATCGCTGCGACTGTATCTTTTTCGTTTCGGCAATTCCATGTCTGTCAGAGGAGCCATCTTTATCGGCCTTGGGAATCGGCTGTTGCGCAGAAGATATTCGCCCTTCTCCAACAGCTGCAGATCATTCCACTCGTCGCTTTTAAGCCCGATGGCCTTGCCAATCGTCTCGATTTCCTTGCCATCCTCCTGTCTGAAGACCAGCTTGGTGTTTGTGTTCGTGATGACAGCAGGGGCGATGTTAGCGGCAGACTGGTCGATGACCATCAGCCCCATCTTAAGCCCTCGCCCCTCGGCCAGAAGCCGGACTACCTGCTTAACAAGATGTGCCCCCTTCCCTGACTGCATTTCGTCGTGCTTGTCCTGAATGGACGCGGACAACACATTGTGAGCTTCCTCAATTGCGATCAGGAAACCAGGGCACTCATCAATCGTGCCTTCGCGAGACTTGCGATTTTGACAAGAGCGGATTCTATGGAGGAGAAGCGACGTGATGAATGCCGGCATGTTTATCTCGCTAGGAGGCATTTCCTCCATTTCAATAATGACCGTTTTGTCTGGAGGAAAGATTTCGTCAATCGGCTTATTGCCGTCAAAGGCGAAAATATCCTGATAGACATCATCCATGAATATGGCAGCCCTGTTAAGTAGCGCTCCGGTGTAGTTGCCCCTGACTTCATCGCTGTAGTCTGTCAGCTCGTCGGCAATCTGCTTGACGACAAGACTAAACATCGCCACATTCGGATACTCAAGTCTGCACTTCGCATCCGTTGAACGAGTGCTGGTTTCAATATCCCATCCACAAAGGTGATAGCATCGTTCAACGGCCTCCCGCAGTTTCGGCCCGATCAGCGCCTCCATAGGCAGCAAATCGCTTATGGCATCGGCCAAGACGGCGATATGTTGCTTTAGGCTTGACCCTTTCTCAAAGAAAAACGGATTGAAGCGAAGGGGTCGGCCGTTAGAGTCGCCAAGGGTGTAAACAAGAAGTTCGTCACTCCCCATTCCAAGTTCCTGCCAATACGTCTTTTTGGCGGTCTCAAGTATGATCTTTCTGACACCAATCGCATCATGGAGCAATTTCGCTGCTCGCGTCGTCTTTCCGCATCCTGTCGTACCGACAACAAAGAGGTGTGAATACAGGTCTTCATGGCTTGCGAAAAGTGTAAATCTCCTCTGCGCAGCATACTGATCCAGCGTTCTGTCGTTGATGACATGCGGCTCTGCAAAGGACATGGCTCCCATCTGCAACTCGCCGGACTGCCCCGCCTGCTCTTTGCCGTAGAACACATTTTTCTTGATCGGCAGACCGGGAAGGTGAGTAGTCGGCAATGGCAGATACATGCACGCCTTTTCGCAATTGAGGATTCCGCCGGACATCCCATCCTCATCCATAACGCGAGACAAGGATTTGCACCGAATCAGCCAATCCTTGTTCTCAGGGAACTCAAAGGCATGAACGCGCATGGGATGAAGCGCACTCTGTCCGCCAGACAAGGTGGCGCAGGTAGCGTCAGCAACACTCCTGGCGACAAAATAATCCGTCGAGTATACAGCAGCGCCGCACAAATAACCACCAGTGCCCAAAGTCTGCGTAAGCTGCCCTATCGACTCATCGATATGTTTATCGGCAAACATCAAGGCTGCGTTCACCTCCTTCACTGTCCAAGACTTCCCGTGCGTTTCACCGTCTGCCACGGTCTCTGAATGACTTGTCTGTTTGCTGTGCTGCTGTTGTGTCCCTATCTTCTTAACATATTTCTGGTTTTCAAATTCTTTTACGCCATCCCCTGAAGTCCCACCTATCCACCGGAAGAAATTCATTATTCCTCTGCCCATGCGAGGGGCAATGCCTCGTTGACGCCTCTCCTGCCGATCACCTCCATCTATCGTGTCTGTTGAACTCTCGCTCTCGCCAGATGTATCAGTAACAGACAATGTATGACTTGTACTTTCAGAGCACTGAACGGTCCTCTCAAGAAGTGGTTTAATCGTATTCTGAATCGTGAAAAGCGCATTAAAGTCGTTTACTATTTTTTGATGGGGCACCTTGCTAACGGAGAAGACAAGAGCAAAGTTTTCATCCGTGCCGCTATGCATCTCGATAATGTCATTCAGCCCCGCCCAAGGACGAGTGTTCTCATCGCGTTTAGCGGCAACTTCCCTGAGTTCTGAGTCCTTTATTGACGGCATGCCCGACACTACAAGCGCCTCCGGCATAGTCGCAATTTCATCGAGAAATCTTGCGCATTCATTCTCATCCATGTCCTTTTCAAGAACTGTTTCAGGAAATGCCGACTTTGCCATTCCACGCGTAATGACGGCGAATCTCCGCTTGCGGTCTTTCCATTCATCAAACGATCTCGGCGGCGCACCGACAAACTTCAGCCCAATATACACCTCAAAGGACAATTCACTCGTCGCTCCGGACTGTTTCTCCAAGCTCATCTCATCCATTGAACCGCGTTTTCTGATGATCCAGAGCAGTTCCTCGTCCTCATGCAGCTGAGGGAGAATGTTCTCCCAGTCATATGAACGGGGAAAATCCCCCTTATGTCCAAGACGGGTCACGCGGCGAACGTATATTTCTCCAGCGCCGGGCATGCATATTCTGGCTTCCTGATATTGAGCAAGCGGGTATTCCTTGTTAAACGCCTCCAGGCAATTCTCCAAGTCCTTGACAGGAGCCGCCACGGAAACCTTCGGTTGCGTTCCTTCTGGACAGAATGTCTGCTCTAACTCCTGTTGCCTGTCATCATGAGTCATATTGGCCCCTGTTCTCATTATTTTACAATTGCCTTGAACAAGACTTCGCCGGTGCCGGCGGCTATCACACCGCAAACCTTGACTTCCACGACTTGATGGTCGCCGGAAACAATCTTCGTTTCTGTCATTCGCGTTGCGTCGAATTGGTCTCCGATTGATGCCGCCACACAATAGCGTCCGCCGCTGGATTCAACGATGTGCCGACAAAGACGGCTCATTGCGTCAGTATCTCCGCAAAACACATTGACGAAGAGGTCGTCCGTGAGCCATTCCATGGTAATTTTATGAACTCCCGACAAGGCCTCGTCACCGCATTTCATCCGCAAGTCCGCCGGAATCGAATTGATGATGTCTGCATCTGCCGCTACCGCTCTGACGGGAACTTGCGCGCTTTTCGCGCCCGCCGTCCGCTTCAAGCGTCTCACCTTATAAGCAACACATCCTATCGCAATTACTGCGGCGGTCACGCCCAGACTCAAAATCAAGTATTTCATGTTTCCGCTCCCTTATAATTGCATTAATTTCTGCGCCTGGCGGAAAAATACAGCCCGCCCACGATATCACTTGACGGCCATGGTTGCAGTTCGCCGGTATCCTTTCCCGATTTTCTGCGCACAATGGCGTCAAAGACTCTGAAATCAGATGGCATCTTTGAATACATCTCCCTTGGTAGCGCTTCGACAATTCCCGGCGACCACAGTACCGTTTGACCATCCGGCAGGTCGAACACCTCTCCAATAAGATACTGCAACTGACGATTCAGCATCGCCAAACCCGTTCCTATGACACAAAGCTGGCCACATGTATTGCCTACATTGTTGCGAATCTCCATCAACGGTTTCTCGTACACATGACGAGTGATGTCCATTAGCCAGCCGCCTCTCTTATGCCCAGGTTGCAAAAACACATTCTGCTTCTGTTCTTCCGCCGCTTTGAAGTCGATATTCTTTTCTTTGCTCCACAATACAGTTATGGTCTGTCCCCCGGCACGAAAACTACCAGACGAGGATTTAGCACCATTTGCCGACCTGTAGTAATAATCTAGGGTTGAGCCGCCAGCATCAATCATCAAAAGATTGAATTTTCCGTCAGCCCTCGCACCTGTCTTGCGGAATGCATCCATCAGGCTGGAGCGAGTCCAGCTCTCGTCTTTGTAATTGACAGCATAGGCAGCAGTCCGATACTGAGGATCGCAGAAGAATTTCTTGAACCAGTGTTCTCGTTTCCATTCGTCTGCTTCCCGTGCCCTTGTCCTTTCCGTTTCTTCATATCGACGCCTCTCGTCAATATTATGCACTCGGTTCTCGTTGGCAGCATCCTCGCGCCGTTTGTTCTCCATCATTTCCCTGTCATTCGCCGCAGCCAGGTCTTTAAGGCGCTCAAAGAAAAACTCTTTCAAAGAATCGCTTTCTGCAACTATCTGGAATGTTCCGTGAAGCCCTCGTTTACGCAGAGACTTTGTGACCATCTCTCCCACATTGCCAAAGTCGATTGCCTTGCCATGGACAATCCTCGGGAACGCCCACCTGATGTTTAGAACGTCCGCCTTAAAATAGTCGCTGAAACGCATCATGACCGAACAAGCAGCACGCCCCATCCATTGCATAAAGCCGTCCCTGTCCAGACTGTACGCGCTTGCCTTGTCATACGAAAACCCCCATGCATTGCATATGTCCTTTGTAGCCATAGGCGAAGCGATTTCCAGGAAAGACTGATCGTTCCCCGTTTCCCTGTCTGCCTCAGAGACAATCCACTTGCTATTGGTCGATCCTACATCCATGTACAAATTGATGCATCGCCCGGAATTACCGCAATCCGCCCCATTCCGCTTACTTGCGCGTATGATTATATATGTAAAGACTTTAGCCTCAAACCCCATTCCGGAAAGGCTACTCACCACCAATTCGCGTATGCGGCTTTCTACATCGCGCTCGGTGGCGAAAACCTCTTTACAACATCTTTCGGCAAGTTCTTCGGCAAGAAACGGAAGCACTTCGCATGCCATATCTGAAACCCAGTACTTTTGCACCCCTTCGTCCGTCAGCGGAGATATTGTCACCTCTATACTTAATGTGTTGTCACAATGCCCGCCAAGTGTTTCTTCTTCGTTGCAAAACATGATCTTACCGCTGTCCGCCGGTATCTCCTGCGCCACATCCTCAACAGGTTGAAGTCGCACATACCCATCACATACACCTGTGGAGTCTACCCATTCAGGAGCATCCTCGTTTATTTCGCAATACCCCCCTTTGGCAGGTTTGTTACCGGAAATCTTCTCGCCTTGCCAATAACGGCATGTCTGACAACTATTATTCATTGAACAGCCTTATAGTTTGCGTTGAACAGTCTTAAAAAGTTTGCTCCACTTATTTCATGATTACTACTTTCGGAGCCTTTATTGCATGCCTACAGTTATTCCGTCTTCTTTCTTCGCCGCCGCTCGCTCTGCAAGTTCTTCGTCGGTCAGCATCCTTCCGGAGCCGTCCGCGAGCGTGTGTATTGCCGCATACTCAAACGCCTCGTCTGCGGCCTTCTGGATTTCCTCGAACTTGCACTCCTCTTCGTATTGTTCCGCCCAGAACTTTAGTGGTGTGGATGTAGCATCGGACACCTTCATCTGGTCATCACAAAACTCCTCAAATCTCCGATCACATTTTTCAGACTGCCGCTTCCATTCCTCGATATCGCGCTCCATCAAGCTATCATCCTCCGGGAATGGCGATGGCTCCTCGTCCCCCCACTTCTC
This sequence comes from Lentisphaerota bacterium, assembly GCA_015061765.1. Next base: position 6,985 of record SUVZ01000032.1, on the reverse strand, counting down.
GTCAAACCACTTCTGAATGTCGTCACTTGCTTTGCTCGCGGCCTCAAACTGCTCGCGCAACCTTTTGATATTGGCCCGTACATCCTCAATGGTCTCTATGCGACCCGCAAACTTCTCGTTGTACTGATCGCATCTGGCGGTATATTCGCCAATCCGCGCATTGTATTCTTCAAGCGATACGACATGCTCATTGTCCGAACCGAAAACATAGTCGATTCCTTCCACTTTCCACTCTTTCAGTTCAGCGAACTCCTTCAGCAGTTCTTCGTACGCCGCCTTGCATTCTGCGGCCTCACCCTTCGGCGCGAGCGGCTTGCGCAACGACAGTTTGTCTTTCTCGGTCATTTGTGCGTTCCTTTCTGCGTCAGCATTTGGCGGCCTTTTTCTGTCAGGCGGTATTTCTGCAAGCGGCTACGTGGTTTTTCGGGAATGGTGTATTCAATGATGCCGTCGGACAACAACATCTTAATGATTCTTCGCAAGTGACCCGAATAGTATTCTTTGCCCAGCGCAGCTGTTATATCTCCGCTACTAAGCACTTGGTCTGCAAGAATTGACGTTATCCTTTCAAAAAGCGACATGTCTTGTCCCTGACTTGTCCCCACGACTTGTCCCTGACTTGTCCCTGACTTGTCCCTGACTCCACCCACCTGATGTACAGTTTCCGTTTTCCGCCAGATTATCGTGTGAAAAATGGCGGAATCTGGCTTGTATTGCGGTGTCGCAAGACCTTGAGCTTCGCATCTTTCGATGATGAACTCAGTGCCGTGACCGGAACGCTCGACATATCCGGCCCAGTCAAGCGCCTTGGCAATCACCTTGTTGCGGGCAATGGACTCATGTGTTGTCAACAAAGTTTCCGCCGTCCACCCTCGCGGGAGCGTTCCCGGATTCATTATCTCAAGGCGATCACGGAAGAGCATCACCTGTACCGCCCCGTTCGATTCGTAATCGCGATGGCAAACAGCATTGACAATCGCCTCACGCACAGCCATACGCGGCAGTTCGTCCTGCGCCGCGGCAAGTCCGCGCTCATCTGGGATACCGATGGTTCGGTCTATACGCCCCATAACAAAGGCCAAGGCCGACTCAATCATACCGATGACACCATCCTCGTATGTCTGATAGGATGGAATTGGACGCTCAACATGCGTTCCCCAATACTGAAGACATTTGACAACCGAAATGTCAATCGCCTGCTGCGGGTGCTTCGCAAAGAATAGCACTCCCGCATTGGTAAGCCGTCCGTCAAGAACTATCATGCCGAGCTTCGTCAACAGCCATGCCGCATCTGCATCTTTCGGAACGGAAATCTTTTTCGCCTCCCTCGCCCGTGCGAGATAGTCACGAACTTTCGCATCATCCACATCAGCTAACGTGAGATTCGTATCGACAGCCAAATCAAACGGCGCGACACGAATATATCCCTTGGTCTCCAACACGCGAACAAGGGCAGCGTACACGGCCAGATGTAATTCTTCAGCTGTCTCAAACGACTTGCGAACAACATCGGACTGCACCTTCTGCACAAATCGTTCTTCTAGTGGATCTCGTTCGCACTTCTTCACAAAGACAAGACGTTCCTTACCCTTAATTGTCGCCAGATCATATTCGCGTTCCGTGGGCGAGATGCCATCCGCATCGACATTACCGAATTGCGCTCCGAGAATACCGAGATAAATATCGGACTTCTCAACTTCGGGCAGATACAAATCACGCGCCTCAACATCGCAAGCAGGCTCTTCCTCAAACAAAAATACATCAAAGAACTTACCCAAAAGTGCATCCTTGCGGACATACTCCGCAAGCATCTGCCGTTCCGCGGCAAATTCACGCTGTACACTAGAAATAAAAACTTTAAATCGCATAAACGCCTTTTATGCTTTGTTTCTTTTCTCTCATTATACCATATTCCTCATTGTACCATATTCGCATTCCGTAAATTAGCCCAAACGTGTTTGTGCCACGGCCGAAACTTCTGATTTGCAATTATTCTGCTGTCCTCGTTCACAAGTTCCATAACAGACTTCTCGCAAGCGGAAATTCTCGAACTCGCAGTCTTTGAACTTAGCTGCCGCCGCATCCGCCAACCGTTTGAAACGCGCCACGTCAATCATCGAAGTCCTCTCGCCTCGGGTTGTAATCGCGTGAGCCGACGCAGATCAAGCCCTCGCCAACGTCATCGTCAGGGCGATACTCCTGTTCACCGGTCTCGGGGTTGATGTATGTGTGACGAAGTCGGAACGCCAACTCATATTCAAGCTCCCCGAACTTCCCCATCTCCTCAAGACGGCGAACGAAAAACTTGTTCTGTTCGCATTGCTTTTGCATACTCTCCAGCGACTTGTTGGTAACCTCCTGCAATCTGTCCATGTATTCTTTTTGGCGCTTGATGAAATTCTCCCAAGGCTCGTTTGGTACCTCCTCGAAGTCTGGCAGATCCGGTGGATCCTCAATCTCATTGCAGCCGTTCGCGGCGGCGAAACGTTCCTCTTCCTCTTGTAGTTTGCGGATCTTCTCACGTACCATGTCAATGGTCTCAAGCTTCTTCCTGTACCGTCCGACATACGCTTTGCGGGCGGCTCTGTAGGCGGCAAGCATCTCGTTGTATTCTTCGACAGAGTAAAGCCGCTTTTCTTTGTCGAAGCCCCAAGACACGCCCTCAACTTGCGACGAGCATATTTCGTCAAGGCGCTTAAACTCTGCAAGCAGAGCGTTATGCGCCGCCTTGATTTCAGGATACTCCGAATCCGCTTCTCCGACAATTGGTTCAAGAGGCAGATTCGGTCTTGCGATTTCAATTTTCTTTTCACTCATAGGATATTGCCTTTCATGTGGTTGACCACCATAAGGCAATATCCGTGCCAAAGCAAAGGATCCTCCCAAAAACAGAGGCAAAGGCAAGCACAATGACCAATTATAAGCCAGAAGTGGTTAATTCATGGCTAGCACAATGACACAAGGCAAGATGGCGGAGATAGACAGGGCAGAATTGCTGAGACAGCTGAGACCACTAGGACCACCGGGACCGAAAGGCCTATGTCTCAGTGGTCCCAGTGGTCTTAGCCGTCTCAGCAGTCCCAGCCGTCTCAGTGGTCTCAGCCACGCCTACTGCCAGCCCTTCCTCTTCTTGATGCCCCATACCGCCTGCGACACCTTGCGGCGGATCTCCTCCGCACGGGCTTCAAGTTCAGCAACTGTCGACGCGCCATTGGGTCGACTGTAGAGCGACTTATCCCAGTCCTCGCCTCTCGCGGCGGTCCGGGCGGCATGCATACGTTCGCGTATTCCGCCATGTTTGACAAAATCGGCCTCAAGGTGTTTTATCAGCGAATCCAGCAGGGAGCGCGTCTGATGAATGAGCGTAATCGCCAGATTACAGCAGACTTCGGCCGGGCGGCTCGCGAAGATCGACCTCCAGTATTCCCAGTCCGAATGTTCACGCCCGAGTCTCTTGGCCGTTACGGCGCGTTCGTCATGCATTGTCCATGGTGAAGAATCATGGGCTTTCAGATAATCAAGATAGTCTTCAAGCAGTTCGTCGAGCGAAGCACGTGCCACGTTGGTAAGCTTGAGTTCGGTCTCTTTGCTCGTACCGGACGAAGCGCTTCCTTCGGCAATGTTCTGTTTGCAGCTTCTCGCGGCCTGCGTCATCTGGTCAACCGTACGGTCGCCATGCGCCGGCAAAAACCGGCGACAAAATAGAACAGTCATCTGATAGACAACCTCGCTCTTTTGAAAAGCCATCAACTTGCGATAACCGCCGTGAGGCAACACAATCTGCGGAATGTCAGCCATAAGGCGCGCCTCCTTTCTTGGCGATGGGCTTGGTGCCACAGGGATTGCTGAGACACCTGAGACCACTAAGACTACTGAGACCGAAGGGCCTATGTCCCAGTGGTCTCAGCCGTCGCAGCTGTCTCAGTCGTCTCAGTGGTCTCAGTCTCATCACCCCGCTCCCTCTTACAACCACTTCCTTAGCGTCGTGCGCGTGATATTGAGCGCGGCGGCAGCTTTCGAGATATTTCGGGAATATTTCTCGAACACGAGGTGGACATGCCGACGAATAGCATCATCAAGGTCGTCAGGAATGTCGGCGGGGGATCCCGAATCGGCAGCGTGAGGACACGTCGCACCGTCAGCGAAAAGACCGGCATTCATCTCTCGATGCTCCGCAAGCATCTTGGCGAAGTCCGTTGTCTTGAACACGACGGCACGTTCAAGTATATTAATGAGCTCGCGCACATTGCCTGGATATGAATACGCCGTGAGCGCCTTTTTCTGATCGTCCGAAAGATGTCTGCGGAAATGGTTGAACCACCAGTTGTCGGCAATCGTTCCGATATCCTCCGTCCGTTCCCGGAGCGATGGGGTGCGCAACTGGATGACATTCAGCCGCATGAAAAGGTCTTCCCTGAATATCCCTTCCCGGACAAGCTTCGGCAGATCACGATTCGTCGCGGTGACAAGGCGCACATCTGTTTCAATCTCCTCCTTGCCGCCGAGCCGCATGAATCTTCCGCCCTCAAGAACACGGAGAAGAAGTCCCTGCGCGTCCATCGGGAGCTCGGCGATCTCGTCAAGGAAAAGCGTGCCGCCGTCCGACAGCTCGAAAAGTCCGGCCTTTTGACTGTCCGCACCCGTAAACGAACCCCTTTCATGCCCGAAGAACCTGCTTTCGAGAAGGTTAGGGGCAACGCATGCGCAGTTGAACGAAAAGAACGGCTCGTCCCTGCGGGACGATCGGTTGTGTATCTGCATGGCGACGGCTTCCTTGCCGGTGCCGCTCTCACCAAGTATCAGCACTCTAGCATCGCGGTGTGCCGCCGTGAAATTGATGCGTTCGCGCAGCTCCTTCATTTGAGGACTGTTACCGATAAGCTCCCGATCTCCATAGCGCCGCCAATGTTCGACAATCCGTTTAGCCGCATCACTCCAGGCTTCCTCTCGCACACCTTCCGCAAGATAGCGTATCGCCATAGCATACGAATCCTCATCACGATAATTCCGGTATGCATACATCGCAGCACAGATCAGTTCATGATAACGGGGAACAGACTTCGGAATGCTCCGCCCCTCAATCGCAAACGGCAGATATGGCGATGGATCAACCCCAAAGATATTCCCTACCGCTTTCACGAGCGAACCCTCAAAGAGCGCTCCATCGATCCGAAGCACTTCAAGGAACGGCGCGATGGTCCGTTCCTGGCTCTCGCTCATCGGCAACGTGCTGATCCATGTCACCTTCGTGCGTTTAAGCGCTTTAAGCGCCGATGCAAGGCGCGATTCATCGCCTCCAAGGGAAAGACCGACAAGAATGATGCGCCGCCATTTACCGCCGTCTGTCTCGAGAAACTCCGGAAGCCGACGCTTGCTCATGCCCATGACATCAGCCTTGCCGCCAAGAGACTTAAGAGCAATCGCCGCCGCAACGGCATATTCCTTCCATCCCCAGCCTGTCAATATCAACGTATTCTGCATATACATCCCTTCTCTATTTTTGAAATTACATTAAGTCATCCTTAAATTGTAGATCGACGCATCCATAAATCCCAAAAATTCCAACCCAATCCTTTCATTGTTCAGTTCTGCGGGTTTTGAAATGAGATCTTTATTGCGAGACGGTATTCTTAAACCGCATTGCGGCCTCTGCTGCTCGCTCTGCGATTTTGGCAATGTTATTCTCGCACTCCTCTGCAATGCGATGCCGAATTTCGCGCACTTCGTCTATCAATGCTGTATCAGGCATGGCGCACCTCCATCTTGGTAGAAAGTGGCGCTAAAACGCCATCCGCGTTATACCCCCAAAAAACTTGTCCTTTACGAGCTTGTTCTCGTTGATCAGAAACCATTGCTAAATAAAGCTTTTCGGGATCATGTCCGTATTGCGCCGAAATTTCTTGACGAATTCGATAGATTTCATCAATCGGCGCCAAAGGAATGGTAGCAATAGGCTCTTGAGCCGTCGGTCGACCAGTAAGATAGCTTACAAGCGACGTCTCAAGATAAACTTTCAGTTTTGTTTCTTCACTCATTGCCGCCTCCTTTCACTTTCCCTGCTACGCCGCTGAATTATACTCTTTTGGACTGGAAATTTGTGAACGAAATTTTCGACCGCAAATATTTTCTTCGCCCATTGAAAATTGGACTTGGGAAGTGGCAATGCTATCACATTGGCAACATTTCACTTCATCAAGCATAACCTAAACGCCACGAATCGTGAAGATTCGCGAACGTACATAAAAGGAGTTTGATAATTCCTGTGTGGCCAGCTCATTCATACCCTATAAGATTCCCGCCAGAAAACGGCGCGATTATATCATTTTTGCTACATCAATGATAGAGATCTTGATAAATTCTGCTTGTGCTCGTACTGTTGATTCCGTCAAATCTGAGGCTCAATTGACGAAACGTTTCAGACGATCCACTCCGTCAGCGCAAGACTGGGCGTTTCCTGTCGAGGGCATTCACCGCGATAAGCAACAGGAGAAAAAATCAAGGAACACAAAGTCAGCAATGACACGCTTTCAGGTGACGTGTACTCATACATGAAAAAACACCTGAATGAATTTAAATTTCTCCGCTTTTTGTTTTTTCAAAAAAATACGTACAACATAATTGCGAGCGTTTTGACTTTTTGATACAATTTTCGCCATTAATTTTGGCACAGATGCCACAGCCAATGCGACATCCTGAACCAAAGACAGGTTAAAAAGGAAAAACAATGAGCAGTTATGTGCAGAAAGTCTTGGCCGATGTTAAGGCCAAGAATGCAAACGAACCTGAGTTCATCCAGGCGGTAGAGGAAGTGCTTTCCACCCTCGCCCCTGTTCTTGAAGCAAATCCGCAGTACGAAAAAGCCGCCATCCTCGAGCGCATGGTCGAGCCTGAGCGCGTCGTCATGTTCCGCGTTCCGTGGGTCGACGACAATGGCGTCGTGCAGGTGAACCGCGGCTACCGCGTCCAGTTCAACTCCGCAATCGGT
>SUVZ01000523.1 GCA_015061765.1 Lentisphaerota bacterium | reverse complement strand
ACCCGATCATACAGTTTCATTTCATGAATCAGGCCTCTGAAGGTTTCTGTAGTTTTATCGGCCTTTTTTTCAGAATACGTATCGTAACCTTCCAAATCCCCGATACAGATTTTGCGGGATGCCGCATCATCCGAATTTCCGGACACACTCGCAACAATATTTGTCTGGACTAATGTCTTATTTCCCCCAGGGCCACTTATATGTCCATTGCCATCGCAGAAGTAAAATATGACCCGTGTCTTTCCTGACTCCGGCATGTTAGGCTCAATAGAGACACCCAAATCATGCCATCTATTATGTCCTGAGCCGGCGGTGAAAGACGAAGCCGTAGAAGTTTTCCCCACATACACTGCTGGATAAGCCCAGTTCGCGTTCTTCCCGCTTGACTGGGGATTCAGGAATACGCGCCAGCCCCTGTTGTTCCCCCAACTGTAATCGTATGAGAAAACCGTAAGGCTTCCTGGAACGACGGCGGGCATTGGCTTTATGCGTGCAATGAATGTACAGGGTTGTCCTGCCAAATCTATCTTGTCGGCCGGAATGACGATTCTCTGTCGATTCAGATAGCAGATGCCGTCAGCTGTATAATTCGTGGGTTGCCGAAAATACAGGCACGGCGCATCCGGAATTATGCCGCTTCCCATTGGATATGCTAAATCAAGGTTTGTATGGCAAACCGGATATGCAGGGAACTCACCATCCTCTGTAGCATGATTAACCAACTCCGCCGCAGACCCTACATGTGCATGGTCTTTAAGATCTGCAGGCTGAAACACGGTTCCATTCGGTTTCTTCTCCACACGCCACCAGCCCACAAGACCGTCGGTTGCATCCTTTGCAAATGCCGACAACGACATCAGCACCGACATGCCGAATGCGCAAACTTCCATTTTCCTGTTCATAGACGATATCCTTTCAATTGCGTAGTGTTACACCGCCGCCATCCCATAGGCTGGACGAAAGTCTTTTTCCACTTGTTGGCATGGTATCACAACCTGATATGCCACGTCAATCCCAAATCTTATATTGGGAAATTTGAAACACATCATTATGGTTGCGTATCCTAGGGCATGAGGGTCACCTGACCCTTACACCAAAGGTCACCTGACCCTTACACCAAAGGTCACTTGACCCTTGCACCAAAGGTCACTTGACCCTTGCACCGAAGGTCACTTGACCCCAAAAACGACCTTTACCGAGTACCGTGAAGCAAATCTCCCCAAATGCACATACCATACTTTCAGGGTACCCACAAGCTGACCTTCTTGAAGTTTTATCGATATTAACCAAAAGGCAGGACTAAATCTGTTTCTGTGCGCAGAGTTTTGCGAAATCCCACTCTTTTCGTTTTGGTGCCTTCAAAAATTCATTGGCTTCCTGCTTGTTGGTAAAGCACATCCTATACGCATCAAATACCAGTTCCTCTCCAGGATATCTAAGCGCTATGCATCCAATCAGCAACGCCTCGGTAAGTGGAGCAGCGTACGATAGCTTCGAGCCACACTTTTCTGGTGCCTTGCAAAGACACGCCTCGACAAACTCACGGTAATGACTGTATTTTGCGGCAGAGTCGCCCTTAGCAAGTGCGGTGTCGAACGTTGCCTTGTCTCCGGCTATGCACACCGGACGATGAGCGTGGGAACCGCTTATCGAGGTCGCCCTGCTGCCGACGATTATCAGTCCGTTGGTCGGCACAAACGGAGGCAGTTCGGCAGGCGGCGTATATGGCTTGCCCTCCTTCTTCGCCTTGCTGGCCTTTTTGTTCTCCTCCCATACGGCGCACTTCGCCGCATATGCCTCAAGTCCGACGATGGACTTCATGTCAGGCTTTACGCCTCCATCCGTCCAAACAACCTTGACGCCATGCGGAATCCATCTATTAGAGGCAAAATCCATCTCAATCCGCGATTTTTTCGGATATGCGATAGACACAGGATCTCCACCGAATGTATCAGCCTTGACCTTTACCGGGAGTCCCAGTTCAAACGTCCAGAATGCGGGATCCGCGTTGTGCACCGCCATATCACCTATCGCGCCGCACCCATAATCCCACCAGCCGCGCCATTTGAAGCGATGATAGGCGGGAGAATAGCCGTGGTCGGCGGAAGGACCGCACCAGCAATCCCATGCATTTTCGGAGAAATTCGCGGGCAATGGCTGGCTTTTTGCATACTTCTCCATTCCTTGCGGCCATATGGGACGGTCGCTCCAGCTGTAGATCTCCTTGATCTCGCCCCATGCATCGGCATCACGCAACGCCTTGTAGCGCCAGACTCCCGGATGCCCCTGATTGCCCATTTGAACCACACATCCCGTACGGAGAGAGGTTTTGAGCATCAGTTCACACTCCTCCACCGTCCGCGCGAGCGGTTTCTGCACATACACGTGCTTTCCGGCGTTCATGCAATCGATGGAAATGTAGGCATGCGTATGGTCAGGCGTTCCGACCTGAACCGCTTCAAACCTGTCTCCCAACGTGCGAAGCATCTCCCGGTAATCCGTAAACTTCGGAATACCGGGCATTTTCTTCTCCCAATGGTCAAATGCCGCGGGGTCGATGTCGCAAACCGCCACGAGATCACATCCCGCGCTGATCAGGCTTTCCGTAGCGCTCCTGCCCATGCCGCCGCAGCCGATGGACGCGATCCTGAGCCGTCTACCTTCTATTTTCCCCTTGTATGAATCCTTAGGCGCAAGGTCTACGCCTGCCGCCCCGACGGAAAGACTGAACGCGCCGCATCCAAACATGAATCCGCGCCGCGTCGAAATAAACTCTCTGCTCATCATCTCGTACTCCCTGCCTAAGGATTATCCATCTTCTATCTTCTGCCGGAACGACTACCTGATCTCAGCAGGCGCCCACATGCGGATACCTACGTTCGAGTCGTTACCCATAGGTGCTCCGTCGCGATAGGATGCACGGCAGTACTTGGCGGCAAAACCGTAATATCCGCCTCGCTTGACGCGCATTGTCGTGCTGACACCAGTGAGAGGATTATCCG
>SUVZ01000522.1 GCA_015061765.1 Lentisphaerota bacterium | reverse complement strand
AGGGCGTGCAGCTTGCCGCCGAGCAGAACGGTGACCACAAGCTGCGCTACAGAATCGTCTATGACGGCACGAACGGATACGCCACGGCCATAAACGGTACGGGCGCTTCGGCGGGAGCAGGCACGCGGCGGATTTCGCCGTTGCCTGCTGTTCCGTCCGCAGGCATGCGTCTTCTTCCTGTCGGAGACCAGCATCTCGCATTGGAAGGGGCGGACGGTGCCCGGAACTGGTTCTATCATGTGGTGACAGACCGGTGGGTTGCGGCAAAGGACTTCCGGTTCAAGAAGGGATTCGGGCCTGTCGCGTGGAGTGTTGTCGCGCTCTACTTCATTCTTATGGCGGGCATGGCGATTCACTTCATGCGCAAGAAGAAATCAGCCGACGATTATTTCCGCGGCGGTGGACGCATCCCGTGGTATGTGGCGGGCATGAGCATTTTCGCCACGATGCTCTCGTCGGTGACGTTCCTTGCCGCTCCTGCGCAGTACTACATGTCGGATTGGCGGTACTTCCCGATGACGATCGGGATATTCGCGATGGCGCCGGTGGTGATCCGCTATTACCTTCCATTCTTCCGCAAACTCAAGACGGCGAGCGCGTATGAATATCTCGAACAGAGATTCAATGCGGAGGTGCGGCTTTTCGCGTCCGGTGCGTATGTCGTATTCATGATATCGCGCGTCGCGATCGTCACCTTGCTTCCGGCTCTCGCGCTCAACGCCATGACGAATGTTTCGGTGGACGGATGCATACTGGTGTGCGGCGCGGCGACAATCCTCTATTGCGCGTTCGGCGGATTCGAGGCGGTGGTGTGGAGCGATTTCGTGCAGGGAATCGTACTCGTGTCAGGCGCCGTCGCGATTTTCGTTGCGCTCATCATGGGTACCGACGGCGGCATTGCCGGCGCCTGGACCATGGCGCAGGCAAACGGCAAGACGACGCTTCTGGATCTGCGTTTTCTTGCAACGGAACCTGTTCTGTGGGTCGTATTGGTGCTGGCCGTCGTGGAGAACCTTTCGTCCTATACGAGCGACCAGTGCGTCATTCAGCGGTACGGTTCGGTGAAGAATGAGAAGGCGGCAAGGCGTTCAATATGGTTCAACGGTGTTTTCACCCTTTTAGTGAGCGGGCTCTTCTGTGCGATAGGTACGGCGCTTTGGACCTATTACCGCAGCAATCCTGAAATGCTCGATCCGTCCTTGCCGAAGTCGGACAGCATATTGCCGTTCTTTATCGTTTCCGGACTTCCCGCGCCGGTGGCGGGTCTTGTCGCCGCCGCGCTTTTTGCCGCCACCGTGTCGACGCTTTCGGCGAATCTCTCCAGCGCAGCAACCGCGCTGACGGCAGATTTTGTGCTGAGGCTCCGTCCGTCGATGTCGGGCGAGGCGCAGATGAAGTGGGGGAAGCTTTTTACGTTCGCATCCGGCATAATGGGCGTTGCGGCCGCGCTTGTTCTGGCGCATTGCGATACGCGGTCGCTTTTCGATACGTTCAAGGAGTTTATATCCGTCCTGACGGCGGGATTGGCGGGGCTCTTCTTCCTCGGCGTGTTTGTGCGCCGCGTGAAGGGGCGGGCGGCGGTTGCCGGACTTGCAGCCAACTATGTGGTCTGCTTCGCGCTCAGGTACGCGCCCTTGCCGTTTGCGCGTCCGCACGTGTTTCTTGTGGGCGGCATCGGACTTTTGGTATGCGTCTTGGCGGCATGGCTCGCAAGTTTTGTTTTGAAAGAAGGTGAAAAGTGAAAGATGTTCAATTCAAGGCCGGTTTTGCGCGTGCGGACATAACGCCGCAATTGGGCGTGCCGGTCGTCGGTTATTTCGAGGAGCGCTTCGCCAAAAAAATTCTTGATCCGTTGGAGGCTAGTGCGCTCGCTGTTTCTGACGGAGAAAATACGGCGGTGCTGATCGCCTCCGACCTTCTCGGGATTGAAGGAACCGCGTTTTCGTCCGCGCTCCGCGCAAGGATAGCGTCCGCAGCAGGGATTCAGGATAATGCGGTGTTTCTCCACTGCACACATACTCATACCGGTTCCGGAGCGGGAATTGCCGATGAGGGAAGATGTCACCTCTTTGACGGTACGGCAGAGTACAATGAACTTCTTGCAGAGTCGCTGAGCAACGTCGCGAAGATGGCCGTTGCGGATATGGTTCCGGCGAGTCTGGCATACGGCAGAGCCGAGGCGAAGAGGATTTCGTTCGTGCGCAGATACAGGATGAAGGATGGATCCATCCGCACCAATCCCGGCGTGAACAATCCTGATATAGATTCGCCTCTCGGAACACCGGATGAAACGGTTCAGGTGCTTCGCATCCGCAGAGAGGGGAAGGGCGATATCGCCGTGCTGAATTTTGCCACGCATCCCGATGTTGTCGGCGGTGAGGTGATTTCCGGCGATTGGCCGGCTTTCGCGAGACGCACGTTTGAACGTGCGGAGCCCGGCGTCTCGTGCATATTTTTCAACGGTGCGCAGGGTGATGTGAACCATGTGTGCACCGATCCCCGTCCGGGCGAACGGGAAGGTCTTGCGCCTGATTTCGATGATGTCGACAGAGGATATGAGCATGCGCGGCATATGGGGCGCACGGTCGCCGCCGCCGCTCTATCCGTCTGGGGAAAGTGCATTTCGTTGCCGTCAGGACGCGTAAGGTTCGATGTCAAGAATGTAAGTGTGCCGTCCCAAAGGCCGAAGCCTGAGGAGCTTCCGCAGGCTCGCAGGTTCGTTGCGCTTCACAGCGAGGGACGCGACGAGGAGATTCCTTTCAGCGGAATGGAGCTCACGACGGTCGTGGCCGAGGCGGGACGGATGCTTTCGCTTGAGAACGGGCCTGGTTTCTTTGAGATGCCGGTATCGGCCGTTTCGATCGGCGATTCGCTTGCGTTTGCCGGGGTGCCGGGTGAACCGTTTACGGAAATCGGGCGTGGGGTAAAGTCGGCATCGCCGTTCGCGGTTACGCTCTTCAGCTGCCTGACGAACGGCTCGTACGGATATTTTCCGGTTAAGTCGG
>SUVZ01000031.1 GCA_015061765.1 Lentisphaerota bacterium | reverse complement strand
GATCGTCCACAAGGATCTCGACGGATTCACCCTCGGGCAGCAGCGCACAGGGAGCGAGGATGCCGGAGATGTGCTGGCTGTTGAAGCCGGGCAGATGGCACACACCGCCATGGATGGGACCCTGCACCACGATCGGCGGGCAGTCACAGTCGGGGCGGGTATGGATGCAGGTCGCACCGAGCTCCTTCAGCGCGTTGGTCTCGTCGCGCCACGGGCGGCGGCGAATCTGCTCGTCACCGGTGATAACGGCATGGCCGTCAGTCAGCATGGCTGCGATGCCGACCTGCTCACCGTGCAGGAGACTTTCGGCTCTCTCAAGGATGTCACGGTCGCATATGTCGGCGACGGGCGCAACAATGTCGCAAACTCGCTCATGATGGGCTGCGCCAAGGCCGGCGTACGCTACGTCTGCTGCGCCCCTGCATCGCTGCGCCCCGATGAGGCGGTTCTCGCGGAAGCAGAGGAAGTCGCAAAGAAAAACGGCGTGGACATACGCGTCTCCGAAGATCCGGTCAAAGGCGTCAAGGGAGCAAACGTGCTATACACGGACGTCTGGGTGTCCATGGGTGAAGAGGACAAGACGGCCGAACGCATCAAACTGCTCAAGCCGTACCAGATAAACATGGATCTCATGCGCGCGACAGGAAACATCGACGGCAAGCTGATGTTCCTGCACTGCCTGCCCGCATTCCACGACTTCAACACCGACGTCACGAAGGAGTGTGGCGCACTTGAGGTTACGGACGAAGTTTTCGAATCGAAATACTCGAAGGTGTTCGACGAATCCGAAAACCGGATGCACACCATCAAGGCGCTGTTCGTGTCAGCGCTCTGCGACCGCGCGTCCATCTGACACGCGGCCGCCAGCCATTCACTTGCGCGTCCCTTGGATGCGCCCGCAGTTTGCCATAATAACGGACACTATCAACAAAGGCAGGCTGTTTCTATTTGCACCCCGTTTGCAAAATACTGGACACTCAAGGCGCCGGAGCGCGAATTCGCATCGATGCGACGCTTCGTTCAGCGGACTATCGCCCTGCGCGCCTCTGCAAGATCCTTGAATTCACCGGAGACTATCATCTGGACGATAAGGTTGCCTATAGCCGTTCCCTCTGTGGGGCCCGCCACGACCTCAAGTCCGGTTGCCTTTGCCGTGAGTTCATTCAGGTACGTGTCCTGCGACCCGCCTCCGACAATGTTCAGTGTGGTGTATTCCCTGCCTGTGATAGACGCAAGAAGCTTCGCCTCCTTCGCGTAGCTCCGGGCAAGCGACGAGTACACGCACTGCACAAGCTCGCCGACAGTCGACGGAGCCCTCTGACCACTCTCAACACATGCTGCACAGACGGCGGACGTCATCGAATCAGGCGCGAAGAACCGCTTGTCCGCAGCATCGACCACGGACGGGAAATCCCCCGCGGCACGCGCCGCCGCCTCAAGGTCCGCAAACGAATACTTTCTGCCGTTCTCCCAGTCGGATATCCCGGCGAGTGCCGTCGCAGTCGCTTCACCACCCTTGCCCTCGACATAGGCGACGCCGTTCAGCTCGCGGCGGATGGACTGGATCATCCACAAACCCATGATGTTCTTGAGAAACCGGAATCGACTCCATGCACCGCCCTCATTCGAGAAGTTCGCCGCGCACGATTCCGGCGTTGCAATCGCCACTTCGTTCTCCACGCCGATAATGCTCCACGTACCGCTCGAAAGGTAGATCGCCTTGTCGTCACGAGCCGGAACCGCAAGATACGCCGACCCGGTATCATGGCATACGGGAAGCACCACCTTTGCATCATATCCGATAACGCCCTGCACTGCACTCGTAAAACCGCCGAGCACCGTTCCGGGCATGGAAAGCGGCTTGAATATCCTGTCCGGCAGACCGAGACGCGCTATGATCTCACGGTCCCAGTCGCACGTCTTCGCATTGACGAGCGAAGACGTCGAGGCATCGGTATATTCGTTCACCTGTCTGCCGGTGAGGACGAAGTTGAGATAGTCGGGAATGAAAAGAAGTCTGTCGGCCTTCTCAATCTGTTCCGGGTTTTCCTTCTTCAGGGCCGCAAGCTGATAAATCGTGTTGAACACCGCCTTTTGGATTCCTGTGTGCGCATACAGTTCAGCGAACGGGATCACCGAATCCACGTATTCCGGCATGCCGTCCGTACGCCTGTCACGATAGGCGACGGCATCGCCGACGGGAAGTCCGCGATCATCAACGAGCACAAAGTCCACACCCCATGTGTCAATGCCGACAGTCTCGGGGATTTCGCCGATATCTGCGGCGGCTTTGCATCCCAAAAGCACATGGCGCGCAAGCGACTGAATGTCCCAGCAGTCATGTCCGTTGCGCACGACCTGCGAGTTGTCAAAGCGGTAGATTTCTTTCAGCTGAATCCTGCCATCCTCAACCCAACCAAGGATGTGGCGTCCGGACGACGCACCTATATCTATCGCCAAATGCTTTCTCATTGTCTATCCTTTCTGATCCAACACCTTTAAATGCCTGATGGACGCGATTATAGCACAACTCCCCGCGCCGTGGCTTGGAAACTTGGATCAATTGAGGGAGGAGACAAAGTCCACGGTCTGACGCGAAATCCGGCCGCAGACAAACTCTGTATGCTATAATCGGCGGCAAATGACAATTGGCTTCACTACATTCGGATGCCGCCTGAACCGGGCCGAGTCTCTCGACCTGGAGGCGCAGTATGCCGCCGCGGGATGGGAGATCGTGCAACTGACTTCGGCCCCGGAGGACGGCCCTGTTCCGCAACCCGTCCCCGATGTCATCATTGTCAGAGGATGCTCCGTGACGGCAAAGGCCCAGCGAGACTGCGAGAAGAAGATCAATCAGCTCCGCAGCCGATTCCCCGACGCAGAGGTGCTGATCATCGGATGCCATCCGGACGCCAGACCGATTCCGCCGCATCTCGCCCCCCCTTCCCTTCCTGATGCCGATGCGCCCATAAACCGGCAGCTTTCGCGCGCCTACCTGAAAGTGCAGGACGGATGCTCCGGAAGATGCGCGTTCTGCATTGTGCCCACGTTCAGGGGCGCGCCGTCATCCGTGCCGTTCGAACAGGTCTTGGCACGGGCAAGGGCCTACCTCGACGCCGGATTTCGCGAAATCGTAGTCTCCGGATGCAACCTGTGCCTGTACAACGACGCAAACCGCCGCCTCCCGGAACTCGTGTCTGCGCTTGCCGAACTGGAATCCCCGGGACACCGCGTGCGCTTGGGTTCGATAGAACCAGGATTGTGCGATTCCGGACTTGCGGATGCCATGGAAAGCCATCCGAACATCTGCCGTTTCCTGCACCTGTCCCTGCAGTCGGGCTCGAACCGCATCCTCCGCCTCATGCGCCGCCCATACACGATAGAGCATGTGGCGGCATTCTGCGCAGACGCCAGAAACCGGCTCGGCTCCCGCCTGGCAATCGGAGCCGATGTGATAACCGGCTTCCCCGGTGAAACCGAAGCCGACTTCAACGAAACAAAATCCTTCCTCTCTTCACCCTCCACTCATCATCCCTCGTCACTCCTTACCCTTTGCCCTTTACCCTTTACCTTCCTCCACATCTTCCCCTATTCCGAACGCGAAGGCACCGAGGCTGCGACGATGCGTCCAGTGGTTCCCGTCGATGTCCGCAGGGCAAGGGCAAAAGAACTCGAGGCGATCGCCGCCGCAAACCGCGAATCGTTCGCGCGCAGTCTCATGGGGCAGGAGGTGACCGTATGCGTCGAGAGGGATGGCAACGGACGCACCGGCGAATACATGCGATGCCTACTTAAAGGCACCGCCCGACGGCGCTCGCTGGTACGCGCCGTCGTAGACGATTATTTCCCCAAAACAAACGCATTATCTGCTACAATACGCACATAGGAATAAATGGAGGTGCTGACAATGAATGCAAGAAAGAACAAAAAAGGTCAGACGATGCTTGAGTACATCATCATCGTCGCACTCATCGCGATATCCCTGATCGCGGTGTTCACCTACTTCGGGCGGGCCACCGCAAAGAAAGTCGCGGGAGCCACCGAAGCCATCTCCGAAGAGGAAGGCCAGAACGCACGCAACGCTGCAGAGAACCTCAACGAAGACTCAATCAAGAGACTCGGCGAGAACTGATCGGCGGACTTGTGCCATGAACGCCGCACTCAATGCTGTAATGCGGCGCAGATATCGCCGCGGACAGACAGCGCTTGAATACATTCTTGTGTTCATCGCGCTGTTTGTCGCTGTATGCGCGGCCGTACACTTCCTGAAGGCGCCAGGGAAGATAGCCACCCACACCACGGATGTGATATGCTCGGAACGACTGTGACATCCAACCGCCGGAGCGGACAGGCCATGCTGGAATCGATCATCGCCATGATCGCAATTCTTCTCCTTTTTCTGGCGCTGTTCAATCTTTCCGACCGGGTGAGGGCGAAGCTTCTCGTCGAGAACGCGGCGGCAAAATGCGCCCGCGCCCGCGCCGTCGGATACAACGATTTCATGGTCCGCAAAATTGCAAGGCTCTCGACGATGCCGGCCGCGGGAAAGTGTCTCACAAGGGCCGACACTGGGGATGCTTCACTCTCGCTCCCGTCCCGCTACCGCAGGATAGACGACTATCTCATGAGCGAATACGAGGCACAGGCGGACGCAATACTCGATTTCGATCTCTGGCGCGACGGCAACACGTTCATTCATGCCACTTCGGGGAATTCGCCCGCCACAGCCAAGGTCACGCAAATGCGTCCGGACGTCTCCGGATTCAGCGCATTGGCGTCAGGTGGGACGAGCACGGGCAAAAACGGACAGGATGACAACTGTGCCGCAATATCGGCCTCTGCAACTGTCGAGGCGCACTATCCGGATTATCTGCAATGACGTCCCGGCGGAACAGATGCGGCCAGGTGGCCATATTCCTCGTGCTCATTCTTGCGGGGCTTGCGCTCCTGCTCGCGCTAAACGTGGATGTGTTCACGTCGTCCAGATCCAAGATACGTCTGCAGAATGCCGCCGACGCCTCCGCACTCGCCCTTGCACGATGGCAGGGCGTCACCCTGAACCTGATCGGGGACCTGAATCTGGCCAGGCTTGCGGCCGTATGCCAGTCGAACGAAAATGCCGTCGCCGGCATTGGGCGACTCCAGGGCAGGCTGGCATTCATCGGACCCACCATCGGATTCAAGGCGGCAAACGATCTCGCGGAGAGAAACGGAGTCCGCGTCTCCCGTGACATGACTCTTGTCACGCGGCTGGTGTCCGAATTCACGGATGACGGATACAGGCGCATGCTGGATGTCGTGCTGCGAAACGGCATCCGCGCCGGGGTGGACAACGCCGCCATATTGAAAGCGGGGAATGTCGACCCGCGCACCGATCCCGACTTCTACGAAGCAATCCGCAGCCGTGACTTCCGTGCGCTCTGTTGCCGATATGCAGGCGGTGCGCACCGGCTTCCGAGCGTTCCGTCTGGAGCTCCCGACCCGGAGGAGATAATGCTTTCCGGCGCAAACGCCTGTTTCGGCAATGTAGGCATCGGATGGGAATCCGGCATCTTGTATGGAAACCATATACCGGAACTCGTCGATCTGGCAAGAGACTGCGGCCTTGACGGAAGCGTTGTGACGGCGGAGGGACTCACAACCAATGCATACGTCCTTGCAAAGTACAGCTGGTGCATATGCGACCGTTCCGAATGGCGGGATTTTCCCGTTGATTTCAGCTTCTCCCGATTCCCCTGGCTGACTCCGTTCCGCGACGAATACGGCGTGTGCGGCGGCAGTGCCACAATCAGGATTGAAGACTTCGTGCCGCTCGCATCCCTCACTGCGCAGACGAACTTCATCACGGCGCAGGCAGCGGCGAAGGTGCTTGGAAGCATTCGCGGGCGCAAGGTGACAGCCATGGCGCCGCCAATCGTTCTGCCTGTTTTCTCGCGTGCGCGTCTTGTGCCGTTCGGACCTGGTGCGGCAGGAAGATACGGGATGGCCAACCTCGGCCACATTCGTTCGCTGCTGGGACTGCTTGGCAGACCCGGCGGAGCGAACCAATATCTGCACCTGCTGGAGGTGTTTGAAAGTACGGAATTCCGGCAGGCGGCCGAAAAGTGGTATTCGGAACACGGACACAACGATGCCGACGGCTGTCGTCCGCCAGGAAAGGGCACGGAGCGAGGAGGGGGTACGCCGTATGGCATATGACGCCGACAGAAAACGCGCCGGCCAGGCGATGATGGAATTCACCATAGCCATCCTTGCAATCATCCTGATACTCGTTGCGGCGGTGGAGTTCGTGCCGATATTCCTCAGTAACCTGGAACTGCTGAAAGAGGTTCGGGAGGAGGCCGGATTGAAGGCGATCACCGCGGAGTCCGGGGTCGCCTCCGCAGACCGTCAGGACGAGTTCGGCTTTGACATCCCAGGCTTGCTTGACGGCGACAAGGCTACGAGCGGCACCTTTTCGGAGAAGGTCCATATGCCTGCGGCAAATCTTACGATAGCCGAGCCGGTATTCATTCCCAACATAGCCGGAATGACCGAAACCCTGCGCTACACAAACAGAAGCGGCACCACTGAATTCGTCTCAGGTCTGCTCGCAATGGACAGGGGACAGGCCCTTGCTCGCGCACGAGGGGCATTTGCAGGGGCCGGATGGCTTCCAAGCGAAATCGAAGCGGACGACGCGCTTGTGTTCACGCTTGGAGATCCTACGGCCCCGACGGCCGTCGCCGCAATTCACGCGGGATATGCAGACGACGGCGTATCTGTATGCCTGACAGCCATCGCCCGTACGGCGGGCGGATCGCTTTAATGCACTACCGCACGCGGCGGAGCATGCGGCAGGCGACAACTGCCGCACCGAATCCGTTGTCGATATTGACTACGCTCACACCCTCTGCACAGGAGTTGAGCATCGCAAGCGCGGCTGCAACGCCACCGGCGCCGGCGCCATAGCCGACAGATGTCGGCACGGCCACGACAGGGGCGGCGACAAGGCCCGACACCACGCTTGGAAGCGCCCCTTCCATTCCCGCCACCGCCACGACAACATCCGCCCTGCGCACGTCTTCCAGCACGCCCAGCAGACGGTGCAATCCCGCGACTCCCACATCAAAGAATCGGTCCACCTTGCCGCCGAAGAACTCGATCGTTCCGGCGCACTCCTCCGCGACCGGAATGTCGGCGGTTCCTCCGGTGAGGACCGCCACACGGCCCTTCAGTCTGCCATTCCTGTGCGATGACACAAGGAGACGTCCGACAGGATCATACCTGACCGTGAGTCCAGCGGCGACGACCGCATCAAACTGCTCTTTCGTCACGCGCGTCGCCAGCACAGGCATGCGCCTCTCGGAAAATTTTGCGAAGATTCCCGCAATCTGCTCGGGGGTTTTCCCGGCACCGAACACGGTCTCGCCGAATCCCGTCCTCTCCTTCCGGGAGAAGTCTAGCCGCGCGAACGGGATGTCCTTCTTCCTGCCTCCCATACCCAACTCCTCACTGCCGTTTGGGGTTCATCTCAATCGTGATCTCCGCATACCTCTTGAGGAAGTCGGCGGAGAGGCCCGCAACATAGCCGGCGCGCTTCGCCGCCGCCAACACGGACTGGTCGACCTTTGCGTCCCCGGAGGATCGCACAATTCTGTATCCGAGAATTTTGCCGCCGGCGCCGAACTTCACGTTCAGATGCACGGGGCGGAGATTCTCCGACCAGTTGAAGTCCGTCCAGCATTCATAGAAGCGCCGCTGGATGAGCGAGAAGCACCGCTGCTCCTCATTGGCCGCCAACTGGTTTGAGACCCCGAATCTGGCGCCGCCGGCAAGTGCCTTCATGATCTCTGCCTGGGAAAGCGGCTTGTCGCGGGACGTACCCTTGCCGCGCGGAAGGTTTGGCGGCGGCTTGATCTTAGGATGCTTGACAAGTTTTCCGGGATTGAACTTCCGCTTCTTGGGCTTCTCCTTTTTTGGATGCTTCACAAGCTTGCCGGGATTGAATTTCTTCTTCGCCGGCTTTTCCTTCACCTGCTCCACAGCCTCGATCTTCTCCTTGGGCTCCACCTTCGGTTCAGGCTTCGGCTCTGGCTTCGGTTCGGGTTTAGGCTCCGTTTTTTCCTCCGGCGGCGGATTCGGATCGGGGTCTGGATCGTCGGGATCCTGCTCCGCCCACGGCGGCACGATGGTCATGTCGATGGGGATCACCACCTCCGGCTCACGGTATATGATCTTTGCGGCCACCCAGAAGAACAGGAACGCAGACAGATGAAGCCCCAGAGCGATAAGGATTGTATGGAGATTCAGCGGATTGGACGCGCAGTTGTCCTTCCGTTCCTCATAGAACCTGTCAATCTCAAAATCCATCTCCGAAGCGATCCCGGCAACGTCACTTCTCTACAGTGACAAGGGCCATCTTTTTGACCTTGCACTTGTACACCAACTTCACAACATCCATCACCGCGCCATACGTCAGACGTTCATCGCCGCGGACGAGAACAGGCACATCAGGATCATCCTTCACCTTTGCCAGGAGCTCGCCCTCAAGCGCCTCAAGCGTGATTGGCGTATTGTTGAAAAAGGTGCCGGTCTGCGAAACGGTGATGGTGTTGGCCTTGTTGTTCTTGTTCGGCAGAGTATCCGTCTTCGCACGCGGGAGCATGATCGAGATGCCCTGTTCAAGGGCGGGAAGGGTGAGAATGAACGTGACGAGCAGAAGGAACGTCAAGTCAATGAGGGAGTTCATGTCGATCGTGGCCTTCGCCCCCTCGCCACGGCCTCTGCGTCTGCTTCTTCGACTCACTGCTGCGTCTCCCTTGCCTTGGAACCTGATCGGATCATGCCTGGAACTCAAGCGCGACCCGGCCGACAAGATCGTCGGCGAAGCCTTCCATGTCAGACACGAGCTTGCGCACCGTCGCATTCAGACGGTTGAACGCGCAGACTCCGGGAATGGCGATCAAAAGCCCGACCACCGTCGTGACGAGGGCCGAGGAAATCGCCGGCGCCATCGTGGCGAGCGAAGCGGAACCTGCGGTGCCCATCGCATCGAAGGCGTCGAGAACGCCCCACACCGTTCCGAGAAGCCCAAGCATCGGGGCGAGTGCGACAACCGTTGCGATGACACCCATGCCGTGTTCAACGCGAAGTTCCTCCTCGTCGAGGATGTGCTCGCAGTGCGATTTCACAAGCTCAATTTCATTTCGCGTAAGCGCCGCACCCTGCGCACCCACTCCACGCGAAAACGAAGTGCGCGTGTCGGGCGAAAGAAGCTTGAAGAGACGTTCGCAGGTTTCATGATATATGTTCTCAATCGGAGAATGGCTGCTCGGATGCCGCGCAAGATAGTACTCCATCACATCCCGCCCCGTCATCACATCTCGGCTCACGCGACGCGTAAGGCGACCTATCTTGGCGAGTTCCTTCACCTTGCCGATGACCACAGCTACCATGACAACGCTGGCGGCAAGCTGCACAATCACGATGCCTTTACCCATCGCGCTAGACTGCAGATAGCCATTTACCAGTGAATCAGCGAAAAATTCTATCATTTCCAATAATCTCCTTTGAAGCCGTTAATTATACCATTAAAATCCTTCTTCATGGCACATAAAGTTCCATCCTCTTACGACGGCAGGTTAAATGCAAACGGTCTAACGTCGCATTCATCCTGTCTCCAATAAACTACTCTGTCCGGCGCAGTCGGTGGATGTTAGCGGACATGACCGTCCTTTTCTAAAACCCTGAAGAGGGGGAAAGCGGCTCAGTCAATGGGATAGCGATATGCGACAGCAGCGTTTTCGCCGACATTCAACGACGGTCGCCAATGGCGCACAGGGCCACTCGCTTTACCGCTTACGGGATCCACAAGCATAACCGGTCGGCCAAAGTCGACATGCGCCGGTCCGGCGAGACGGTGCACCACCGCCACGCCATTGCCCACATATGTGGCATTTCCCGGCTCCGCAAACGGCACAATCCCGACGTTCCGCGCAAGCGCATTCAAAAGAGTCGGCGATAGACCACCTTCTCTCGCCATATAGACAAGCTTTCCGGAGCCAAGCGGCTTGCGCACAAATGCCGCTCCGCCCCTGCGCTCCCAGACGCCGAGCGTCTTTGCGTCGGGATCATCCACCGTCGCAAACCCGATCTGATACCGACGCACAAGTTTACCTTTCCTTATGCTCATTCCGCATGCGTCAGACATTCCACGCCATCCATTCAATATCCGATCTTCAGTCCCATCAGAAACACGAACGACGGTTTCGCAATTCGATGCGAAGGTATGGCGAGCCTTCAGGCCAAATTTCGCCAGAACATCCGCAGTATTGGTGAAGTCACGGCTTCCGCATCCAGCCTCGCCGATTATGGCAAGCAACTTCCCCTTCCGTGACGCCTTGCGCCTGAACGCCTCGACTTGCGAAGCCGTAATCGTTATCGGCGACCACACCACCATGAGGTCGTAATCTGGCAAAGACGGATTTTCGACATCGGCGAGATAATGTATGGCTGGCATCAATCCGCTTGTGCGCCACAGGACGTTCACGCAGTCATATGTATTCTCCCGCAGAAGCCGAGCCTTTTCGTCAGTGAATATCGCGACCCTTGGCAATGGATACCTGCCTGCATTCTCCGCCGCGAACCTGTTCATGGCATTCACCTCTGAAATCACCGGCTTCACCTTGCTTCCGTGATACCAGCTCCCGAACATGTCAAAGAAGTGGAAACCTGCTCCTCCGGCGGCAATGACGCTTCCGGCATCACGGCGGATCTGATGCGCGAACTCGTTCTCGTCCTTGGGTATGGCCGTCGATTCGGACATCCATCCGCCGGTATGCTGAGTGCGCCATGTGCGATGATCCATCTCCTGCACATAAAGGAGCCCGCGCAGACTGAGGGCCGCAATCGAATTGTCGGCGGAGCATCCCGGTCCGTCAAGAGCGCGCAGATGTCCGTATCCGCTCACGGTGCATATAACATCTACGCCGCCATCCTTCACGAGTTCGTCAAGCGCAAGGCGTCCCGCCTGACTCCATAG
Source organism: Lentisphaerota bacterium (assembly GCA_015061765.1). The sequence goes on along the minus strand of SUVZ01000031.1, from coordinate 5,955 downwards.
CGTGGATGTATACCATGTCTCGACGACACACTTACGTCCGAAGGCTGACTTCAACGTTCGCGCGAAGCGGTTTAACGCACGGGCAGGTCCGACCGATACAAACCGTCGGCAATCCGCAAGGCGACGACCGAATCCGGGGCGGTCGTCAAACGCCTGTCGGGACTTGAACTCCGCGACGGAGGGATTGCGGGCCGTATCCAGCGTAACTGATGAATCTCCCCACGCCTTCTGCAGTGCGGCATCCGTGCCATATATCTCTTTGAGATACGAGCACAATGCCTTGCGGTTCGCCTCGGAATAGTCGAAGTGTCCATTCTGCGGACCATACTCCCACTGGACGAACTGTCCATCCATTCCGCCTGCAAGATGGAACCCGATAACGATATTGCCGACGGGCGTTGACTTCAGGAATTCGCACAACCGGCGCAGACCGTCATCGACATATTTCTGCCATGACTCGGAAGTATAGGAATACGCCCAATTGACACGTTTGTTTTTCGGGTCAAGCGGCGTAGAATCATAGCCGCTGAACGCTCCGAATGCCGAACGTCCACGTTCTCCCGTCTCATTCACGAATATGGCATCCTGATTGTGTTCAAGAAAACCCTTATCGGGATCAAGATCCACATTCACGAAAACACGGGCATTCGGATTCGCCGCATGGATGCGGAGAAGAGTCTCCTCCACACGCGAGAAGTCAAACTTTCCGGTAATCTCATCCCTGACCGCCTCATCAAACGTGGCGTCAAGGAAGAGCCTCGTTCCGCGGTTGAAGGTTATGACGGTATTGCCGCCGCACTCACCCATCAGCCTGTAGTCCGTAAAACCCTTGTACTGGTTCAAAGGCGCGGCCTTGCCATCAAGCACAAGAACATTCCGGCCGCCCCTTCTGACGATCTCGGCAGTGGCAGGCGGGATCTTCGCCATTTCCTGGAGCGCTTTAACCTTGTCGGCCGGCGGAGGGTCTTCCTTGTCGTATATGCCGCCATAAAGCGGAGCCTTTGACGCGGCGGCCACGTGCACCGGATGCGGAGTGAACACAACGGGGTTGCCGGCGCTGACGATTTCAACCCGGACGGACACTGCATCCTTGTGCGCGGCAAAAGGCAGTTTGAGATCATGGGGGAAACCAGTGGCATACACTATCTGCGACGATCTTGAATCATGACCCGCAAGCGCATTTCCCGACTTGTCCAACTCAACCGCATAAAGTGAAATCAACGCCCCCATGGTAAAGCTCTCAGCCGTATAACCGCCTTTGATCACATACCGCTTTCCGCCTGTCACCGGATAAACGCCGAGGAGATTCCGTTCCGCTTCCGGGAATCGGACATATGAGATCTTCCCCGGCAGGGAATTTGTCGTAAACTGATTCCCTTCTATTACCGCTTCCGCTCCGATATGATTTTCAATGGCACCTGCATCCTTTCTCAAAGGTGCGCGAGTGAAACGGATGTCATTGTTGCGGAAGACGATGTTGCGCCCGGCTTCAAAACGGGCCAATGGTCCCGGCGGATCCAGAATAAGATTGTCCTCGATCAGGATATCACGTATGAAATCCTGATATTGCGAACCCGTCTTCCACGGAATCTGCGTGACAAGCGCGGTCGAGAACACGGGGTTTGCCGGGGAAATGCAGCTACAGGACTCGAATCGGTTGTTGCGCACCACAATGTTCGTCGCGCCAAGTCCCTCACACCAAGTCTTCTTGCGCGCGTCGGCAAGTATCCACACGGCACGTGAACCAACCCGTCTGAAGACACAGTCTTCAATCGTCATGTTTGACGGGGAGAGGAGATTGCGGTGGGCGGTGTCCTCCAATGTGCAATTGCGGAAAATCACATTGTCCGTACCGTATGCCCTGTCGAACACGAAGAAGTTGTCGCCCAGACCGTCGGGGATATCCCGGTCAAGGAACATTGTATTGCCCTCCGCCCGAACAAACGTTGCGGTAAAACCCGTCGGCCTCCAATCAGGTGTGCGGAGCTCGAACGGGTCACCCGGCTCAGGACGGAAATATCCGATTCCACGGTCGCTCGCAACCTCAAGCGTACGCTTCCCTGACCTGACGGCAAGCGCGAACCGGTCATGGAAGTTCAGCGCATCGTCATTGTTGAGACGTATCTTGAGGTTTATGTGCTTTGCGTATCCGCTTGATCTGGCCACATGATAGCCATCGGACGAACAGGACATCGGCCTTTTGTACGAAGCATCCGGGCGTGGCTGAACGCTCACATTCTCTAGCTGCCAGTATCTCTGCTTGCCATCGACGACAATTCCCATGCCGAAGCAGCTCCATATGTCGACATCCTGCAAAGTAAGATGGCGATTGTTCACCATATTGATGCCGTTCTTCCCGTAGTAGTAGTGCTGCAGACGGTAGAACTCGCCCTTCTTGAACTTCTTTGCGTATGAAACATTGTGCCCGGGAGACACCCAGGGATCATAGGTCGGGTTGTACGGACGCCCCGGCTCCTTCACGCCCGGCCAGATCCTTATGCGGTTCGGAGAAAGCCATGCGCTTTTTGCGCCCCAATGCCCCTCAGAAAGTCCGAAATGCCACGTCGGGCTGGGAGCGAACCGATCCCTGCTTCTGTCCATCACCTGCATCTTCTGCACAGGCACCTTATCAGGATAGTGCGGATGCCTGTCGAAGTCCGTAAACAGGAAATCGGCATAGGATGAATTCGGGGCCTTCTCATCCACATGAATGTCGGTACAAACGCAGAAGCAGGCGAGAGGATCGCGCTCCCAGTCCCAGTCCATCTTAAGGTCACAGACCTTTACCCGCTCGCAGTCCTTTATGAGAAGATTTGCGTTTTCGTGGATAAGCTCGCTCTGCGGTTGACACCTGAACTTCGCAGGACGGCGGAAAACTAGAACAGCCCCACGTCCATCAAACGTGAAGTCCGTCAGGTTGGACACCACAACACCATGAGCGGCATCGAAACAGTTGTATGACCCCGGATCCAGTTCAAGCGTCCGCGCCTTGATCCTCCTGCAATGCTCAATGGCACGGTTTATCGCCGCGCCATTAAAATCGTTGGTGACGGAAAAACCGAAATCTGCGGCCCTTACAATCGGCCGCATACCCCCGCGCGGCTTCTGAACCGAAAACTCAGGGCATCCGGTAGCGGCAAACATGGCGCATGCCGAAGAAGCGACGGCCGAAAGGAAAAACATTCTGCCCATCATATCACTTTGTCCCCTTTTTCTGTGCCGCCACCTTGCCGCACGGCGGCGATGTCGGATGCAATCTGCCGGCACAATGCCTCTGTACTTTCGAATCTCCGTTCCGGCCTGAGGAACTTCACGAACTCGACCCGCACCGAACCTTGCGAGGGGATTCCGCCACGGCCAGTGGCGTCCAGCAGATGGACCTCCAGAACCGGCCTGGTCCAGGAATCGTCGCCCATCGTAGGCGCAATGCCGTAGTTCGCAACGCCACGTCCATACGGCGTATCAACCACATACACGCCAAGCTTCAATGGCGGCGAGACCTCCAGATTCAACGTAGGCGAACCAATTCTGCTGCCTACACCCTTGCCGCGGACCACGTTTCCGGCAACCGAAAAACGCCGGCCGAGCATGGCATTCGCAAGTTCGACGTCACCTTCGGCCAACGCCAACCGTATCCGTGTGGACGAGATCGCCACGGCACCGCACCTCGCATACCTCGACACCTTTACGGAGAATCCGAAATCCCTCAACGTCTGCGGAGTTCCCGCCCCATTCGCACCGAACCGCCAGTTCCCTCCGCAATGGACCCTCTCCAGCCCCGGGAACCCTCTGCGCAGATAATCGGCGAACTCTTCGGGCCTCATCGCCGCGAATCTTCTGGTGAAGCGAACCGCGTGCACCTTCCGTGGAGTTTTCGTCCCGACGGTCTCGAGCAACGCAACACGCTCGGAGATGTCCATCAGCAAGGCTGGCGCGCATGGAGGATTGACAACGGAGAGCGGGTGGTTCCTGAACGTGAGCACGGCGTCAGCCCCTGCCAGGATCCGCTGGTGGCCAAGGTGAACACCATCGAAAAATCCGATGGCCAGCGTCACGCAAGAATCCTGTTTTTGGGGATGACGCAGGAGACCAGATCAACAGGATGCATCTCCATCAGCTTCATGAACGGAACGGCAGCTTCCACTGAATGGATGCCGCATCCGGTGCAGCGGCAATCCTCCAGACACGCACCGCATCCAAGTTCTCGCCCGATATCGCGGGCCAGAGAACGCATGGACACGCCCTTCGCAGCCTTCAGCGACAGTGAAACCCTCGGAGGCGCAAAATCGGCGACATCATACCTGTACACATGGACAAGCCGCTCGCGCAGTCCATCACCCTCCGCGGTGCGGACAATCTCGTACCCGGCCCTTCCCGGAATCTTCACCGCGGAAAATTCCGGCGGAGACTGGTAGATATCCCCGCGGAACTCCTTGAGAGCGACGTCGAACCGATCCCTGACGACATCGGCAAATGGCTTTTCCAACGTAACGTTCCCCGCGCGATCGCCGGTATCCGTTTCGCAACCGAGGGACAGCGTCAGTGAGTAGGATCTATCCGCGCCCATGAGATCGTTCGAGAAGCGTGTCGCATCCCCGAGCAGAAGAATGAAAAGCCCGGTGGACGGAGCGTCGAGGGTGCCGCCATGACCGATCTTCACAAGATTGAAACGGGTCTTCACCGCCTTCATCAGGTCGTGGGCGGAGATTCCCGCCGGCTTATCGACGAGAACCGCCCCGTCCAGCTCGGCGAGCATTGCGATGTTAGCTAGGTTTGCCATTTTCAACACCGGGCAGCTTGTCGAGAATCGCCAGCACTGCGTCGCCCTTCTCGATGGAGTGGTCAAGTTCGAAGCGGAGCTGCGGAGTGAACTTCATCCGCACCTCCCTGTTTATCGCCTTCTCGAATTCATGCGTATGGTGGATCAGGTTGGAGAGTGCACGCCTCTGGACCTCCGGCTCTCCGAACACGCTCACCTTCACCGTCGCGTTGCGAAGGTTCTTTGCACAGCGCACCCCGGTCACGGTTATCAGTCCCGCGCCCACTGAATCCGTCTGCAGGATGCGGAACATCGCATCACCGATGACACGCTTCAAAAGCGAATCAACTCTGTCTAGTCTATCTACTGCCATATCTCAAATCCTTTATCGGCCCAATCCGACAACGCCGCATATTATACCATGTATCCGGTTCAGAATCGCTTTTTCGGACGCACTGTTCCGCCACCGGTCAGGACATCCTTCTGCCGCTGCTTTTCGCCGAGCCCCCGTGCGACATGCACCTTGCGCCCCGTGTACGGATCGATGCCGGTATGGTACATGCAGGTCGCCGCCGTCAGAGGCGTCGGCGTGAATATCTGCACCTGTTCCGGACGCAGGTTCAGCTCCCTTTCGGCGAATCTCTTGAGTTCCCGCATGTCGGCCTCCGTGCATCCAGGATGGGCGGCGATGAAGTAATACGTCAGAAACTGCCGCTTTCCGAATCTGCGGCTGGCGGCGTCAAACCGGCGCTTGAACTCCAGCAGATCCTTCACGCCGGGTTTTCCCATGCACTCGAGGACATGCGGCACGACATGCTCCGGCGCAAGCTTGAGCTGCCCGGAGACATGGTGCCTCGCGATCGCCGACACATATTCGTCGCCGCACGACCTGTCCGCAGCGACAAGGTCCGGACGTATCCCGCTCGCCACAAACACGTGCTTCACGCCCTGGATACCGCGCAGCTCACGCAGCAGTTCAAGCTGAGGACGATGGTTTGCCATCAGCGCAGGGCATGCGCGCGGAAAGAGGCAGCCCCGGTCTCTGCATGCACCCTCCTTCGCCTTGCGCACACAGTCGAACCCGTACATGTTCGCCGTCGGTCCGCCAACGTCGGAAACCGTTCCGCGAAACATCGGATGCCGCAGGAATCCCTTCACCTCTTCGACAACGCCCTTCTTCGAACGGCTCACGATCC
>SUVZ01000521.1 GCA_015061765.1 Lentisphaerota bacterium | reverse complement strand
GATGACCACCATCGAGTTCTTCGAGGTCTTCGATATCTCGCGCATGCTCTGATCGAACTGTTTCATGTTCATCATGCGGCCGTTGAACACGAGACCGCCGGAACCGATGTCGATCTTGACCTGCGTGTCGTTCTCTTCAGAAGCGGCGGCGGAACTTGCCGGAGCCGGACGGTTTGCGTTCAGCTTCGAGAAGATGTCCTCCTGCTTGATCGTCACGACGAAAAAGATGATGAGCTCAAACACGACGTCGATCATCGGCGTCATGTCAAGCTGCGGATTGTCTTGGGGTTTGCGTGCCATTGTATAGACTCTCCGTTACTTCGCCTTGCGTTCGTAGATTGCCATGAACGATATCTTCCATATGCCGTTCGCGGTGCAGGCGTTCATTACGCGCGCTACATGCTCATGGCGCACACGATAGTCGGCGCGAATGAGAACGGGAAACTCGCCGAACTTGCGCTTGCGTTCCTTGACACGCTGGCCGATCTGCTCGGGTGTCATCGTAATGTCACCCATCGAGATACGGCCCGTGCGGGCTATGTCAACGGTCATCTGCGTGGGCGGCATCTCTTCGGGGGTGAGCTCAATGCCGTACCGTCCGTCCTCGAGCTTGATCGTTTCATCCTTCGCCTGGCACTGCGTAAGCGTGACGACGAAGAAGATGATGAGCTCGAACACGACGTCGATCATCGGCGTCATGTCGAGCTGCGGATTCTCCTGGGCTTTGCGAGCCATGGCTTAAGGTTTCCTTTCGGAATCAAGCCTTAGACGGCGGCCTCTTCAGCCACTTCTTCGTCGGTAGCGACCTCAACGTTGCGAAGGCTGTTCAGGAGCTCCATCGTAACAGCCGTCATGCGGAGGATGAGACGGTTCGCATTGTTGCGGAGCATGTAGAAGAGGGTGATCGAGGGGATGGACACGATAAGGCCGCCTGCAGTCGTCCAAAGCGCCTGGCCGATGGATGCCGCGAGCATGGATGCGTCGCCGGCGCCGCCGGAAGCAAGAGCCTGGAACGTAAGGATCATTCCCTGCACCGTACCGAGAAGGCCGAGGGACGGACCAAGGTTGGAGCACACGGAAATCCAGTTCAGGCGCTGCATGAGCTTCTCCTGCTCAAGGTCGGATGCGGCGGTAACCGCTTCCTGAATGACGTCGAACCCTTCGGATACGTGCTGGAATGCGGCACCGAGGATATTGCTCATCGCGCTCGGCTCGTTCTTGCACGCGGCAAGAGCCTGTTCGACGTCACCTTCCGCCATCGCATTCTGGACGTTCGTGATGAGGGAGTTCGGCATGAGCTTGCCGGGCTTGATGAGGACGTAGCAGTCGACGGCAAAGTAGATCGCCATCGCTCCATCCGCGAAAAGGGCGAACCACAGGAGCATGCCGACGATGCCCGAACCGAACACGATGTCATAGAAGCCGCCGCCGGAATTCGTCGTCTGTTTGGAGGTATCGGACTCCACGGCATTGCCCTGTGCGTCCGTCAACTGTGCATACGAAACGGTTGCAGCCACAGGAGCGCATACGCACCCGAGGAAAACCATCGCCGCCATCGTAGCTTTTCTCATCTTCTTCATGCTCATGATTTTTTCCTTTTCTTTGTTAAGATTTTGCTGAATGTTGGTAAACTTACTTCTTTGCCCACTGGCTTGCCGGATAGAGGCGCTTCAACTCTGCGCGCATCTGGTCCGCCCGGCCGGCCTGGCCGATCTTCTCAAAGCACTGTGCCGACTTCGCTAGAGCCTCGGGACGGAGCTGATCGGCGACCTTGCCGTCCGTATACATCAGCGCGACGCGGAGATAGCCGTCGACAAGAGCCGCACGGATGGACTCCGCAGACTCGCCGGAGGCGAGAATCAGGTCGCCGCGACCGATGAGGGCCGCTCCGCTCGAATACCGGTCGCCGGAAGCCGCAGCCTTTGCGAGAAGTTTCTCAAGCTGATCCTTCTTGCCGAGCTGAACGAGAACCTTCCAGTAGATCGGCGCAAACTCACCCTTGAACGCGGCTTCAGGATTCGCGCGGACAACCGCCTTGCAGGAATCGCTCGCCTTGTCGACATCACCCATCGCGAGATAGGCATCGGCGAGATAGCGTGCGGCGCGGAGATCCCACTGAAGGTGGTTGTACATCTTCACGACGCTGTCGAAATACTTGATGGCAGAGGCGCCCTGCCCCTTTTCGACGCGTTCCACGGCCTGGTCCCAGCCCTTGGGAGCCTCAATGTCCATCGCTGTGACGTCTGTGGGGGATATCTCTATTTCAAGCAAGGCGCCGCCCTGCTTCGTCTGAACGAAATACGTCTTGGACTTCATGCTGTAGCGCACGACTCCCTTGTGCGTTCCCTGTGCGTCGGTTATCGCACCGATGATGTCGGCAGCCGCAGCAGACATCGTCGCCGACGCCGCAAGAACCAAAGTAGCCAGAAGTTTCTTCATTGTTGTATGTCCTTTACCGTTAAGATTGAATTGCTGAAATCAGAGTTCCGTCTTGGCCTGGTTGATCGCATTCTGCACTGCGGTCTTGGCCTTGCCGTTCGGATAGATGTCGAGATATGTCTCGCCGTACTTCACGACGCGGGCGGCGAATTCCTTCCTGTCCTCCATGTGCGGAATGAGTTTCGCCATGAGAGGAAGCGCGCTTGCGTAGCAGCGCTCGAGATTCTTGAGCTGCTTGGGCGTCATCTTGGAGACAGGGTGATTGTCATCGGGCTCATGAGCCTGCAGGAACGCCTGATAGCCGCCGACCGCCAGACGCATCGTCTCAAGCGCCTCTTCCTTGAGCTGCATCGTCTCCTCAGCTTCCATCTTGCGGACATACACGCCCGCAGACTCGAGGGCAAGCTCATCCTCCATCTCAGGACGGAACTGTCGCACCTTCTTGACCGCACCGATGGCGGCGTTGAAGAACTTGCGGCGGAGATTGTTGTCGCGTTCGCGGCGGCCCTCTTCGGATGCGACTTCGATGAGCATCATGTACGCGTCCACGACAACGGCGTTGCGGGGATTCTTCTCG
>SUVZ01000520.1 GCA_015061765.1 Lentisphaerota bacterium | reverse complement strand
GTCCACCGGGATAAGCGCAGCCGCTTCAGGACCATTAAATTCATGCACTCTGTCCTTGCGGACCAGAATGCCCTTCGCCCCTTTTTCAAAAGCTTGCCTTACAAAGGCATGACCATCAACAGACGCGCCCGGAAGTGCGGCAAAAAGGCATCCGGGAACAACCTTTCGAGAGTCGAACACGACCCTCCCATACTCGTTCGGTTTAAAATCCATGCGCTTGATTATAGCACATGTGCACAAAACAATGACACTCATTGTGCAAAGACTTTATCAGCAAAATCCAACGCCCTGTTCCTACCATATGGAGAAATCCCATGCATTTCACACCTGATTACTCCTTTCAATGACGGAGAAAAGCGCGGAAGGTTGAGCCGTTGGCAATGGCAAGAGCAATGATTCTGTTAGCCGTCGCTCCAATTCGCCATTCGCGTCCAACATCAAAGTACAACATGCCGCCTTTGCGCACAAGGGACTGGTCGGCGATATGTTCAAGCCGCATTGCGGTTTTTGCGTCTCCACATGCTCTCGCGGCAGCGGCAAGGAATGAAACAATGGTTATCGGCGGCACGTTCGCTGGATCGCAGCAGTTGGCGCACATCATGCGGCTGTCAGGCTCTTTTGATAGCATCTCCCAATCGATGCGTCTTGCACATTCCTTCCACAAGACGATCGCAGTACGACGGTCTGTTGCCCAAGGTTCATACCACAGAAGAGACCATGCGTCCAGTCCGTTGTGTCCACGCGGATACATGATGCCGCTTTTCACTTGCTGAACGATATTGAACGCCCCGCCGCCAAAAACCGGACTAAAGAAATGTTTCACCGCCCATTGTTCCCAACGGAGTGCGTCCGTCGTCCAGTCGCCGTACCCAAGTTTCGAAAACAGGGAAAGCGCGATGTGTGGATGGTTATTGCACGGGAAGAAGAGAAGGTTCGGTTCGCAGGTTATTCCGCCAGAAGGATTCGTGCGCATCTGATCCACGGTGACATCTATCAGTCGTTTCACATCGTAATGGACGTGTCGACCGTCCTTCCATACAAAATCAAATCCCTTCTCCCAATATCCCCTGTCTCCCGTGAAACATTCGTATAATGCAAGCAGCTGCAGAAGATGACCTGTGTACATTACATTCTCCCGATAGCATGGATCCGGCGCCCAAGGTTTCGCACCCCAATAGTTTTTTGACTGGGAATATGCCCACACGTCGCGACGGAGCATCCTCTCTATGCAATTGCCAAGAATGCGTCCAACAGTCGCCTTCTCTGCTGCATTTCCTCGCATCCCAAGCGCCGCAGCGGCATATCCAGCGAAAGCGATGTTGTATCGTCTAGCGAATAGACCGAACTGCCGTTCAGATGCTGATCCCCACCATTCGACCTCTTCTGTTTTCGGCAACGATCCAGTAACATAATCCAGCCAACGAAGTGCCGCCAGCTCATCTGTCTCAAGCGGAATAGACTTTATCTCCGGCTCATTCAGCGCCATATCCACATACGGCGGCAGCGCCACACCGCATCTGGTTCGCGCAACACAGAGAGCAGCAAATACCGCCATCACAAAGGCTGTGGTTGCACACAGCCTGAATATCAACCTTCTTATGTTCATGCCGCAGATTATACCATCATGTTCGCACACCTGCTTCTCTTTGAATTCGGATAATCTATGCACCAAAAGATTGTATCACCAGCTTCTGCATAGACGGAACAACCGGTGCTGAGATATGTGCAGAGAGATCGCATGGAAGAAGGTGCATACGATTCATCGGCCATTCTGCGGGAAGCGGATCCGTGTCGCCAGCGAACCTGCGCACATTGAAATGCCTGGTTGCCTGAACCTGTTACGTTTTCACCCCAGTTCTGCCAGGGCCACACGCGCATGTCGGTGCCGAGATGTTCGATGTGCTCACCGACAGGTGCCGCCCTGGGTGAACTGCAGATGTACCACCACATTCCGTCTCCGCGTTCGCGACATGTTTTTTCCCGAGGCAAATGGAGATTTTCAGTGATCGGACACCACAGATTGACACCATCCATCAGCTTCTCATTAAAAGCACAAGTGATCATGCGAGAAAGCGCCGGCGCATATTTCTTCACTGTTGCCATTCCTTGCGAGACAAACTCATAGTCCCGTCCCCAAGGTTCGTCAAACCAGAAAACATATGCGTATTCAAGCCATCCCTTTTCACGCAAATGCTGCACATACTTCTTCAGGTAATCCTGCATTATCCGTTCATACCGCGGATCTTCGCGCTTCACTCCGCAGATCTGCGGTGAAGCACTTCGGTCGCAGGCCGATAGCGGAGGCATCAGCGTAAAAAGAAAGGAACTCGTATGGGACGGCGACAAGCTGCTCAAACTTATGATAGCAGTGTAAAGGAACGAAACAGCAAGCCCTCTCCATCGAACCCGCGCGAACTCGTTGCCCGCGCGCTCACAAAAAAGACGGGCGCGGCCGATTCCTGCGCCTGGAACGGGTATTGTAAAGATGAAATCGCGCCACGACCATGCGCAAATGACGGCTGAACCCACCCCTGATTGACATCGCTTCGCGACTCGCTTGCGCTCGGGGGATACGGCGGCTGATTACTAAAGCACTTCCAACGCGTTAAAAATCCGTTCTCATCCGCGTCAGCGGGGAGAAGGGATTTTTAATGCGTTGGCCGTAGATACCGGTCAGTTCTACGTCGCTTAAAAGAAATACACCCAATTTTCTTTACGCTCATTTACGCACAAAGAACGCCGTCCAGACGGGCGGCGTTCCTTGCTGCATATCTCCTTTCCAGGAGATTACTTGGCGAACTTGTAGAGGTCGCGCTTGCGGTAATCCGTATGGAGGAGGTGTTCAGCCTTCTCAGAGCCGGGCTCACCGAGGTAATCCTTGTAGAGAGCCTGGACTTCTGGATTGAGGTGGCTCATGCGGATAACGCTCTTCTCGTCATCCGTGTAGAGGCCAGCCGTACGGGCCGCACGGACGGCATCCGTAGCGAGGCAGGGCTGACCGCCGCCGCCGACGCAACC
>SUVZ01000519.1 GCA_015061765.1 Lentisphaerota bacterium | reverse complement strand
CCACCTGCCAAAAGGAGCAAAGGCCGTATTCAAGACATTAGATGGTAAGTGTACTGAAATCACCGAAAACAATTGTACTGTAAAACTTCCTGATTTTACAGGATACGCTCTTGTGGAAGTGCAGGAACTGGCGACACATCCTAAAGAGGCGCTTGCAAAACCTCCTGCATGGGAGGGGCAGCGTCCTCGCTGCCCACGATTTGCCGCTGTACGGGCAACGAGGACGTTGCCCCTCTCTGGTTTTGCAAGTGCCTTTAAATAAGAAGATTATGAAAACTGTCCTTTTGCTTTCGGCCGTTCTTGCATTCATGGCGCAGGCGGCTACTTCCGTGTCGCTCAACGGAGAGTGGCGGCTCGACTATTTCCCTCAGCCGGATGACGGTCCCGTCCGTAAACTGCCTGTCCCCGTGCCGATGGAGACGGTGAAGGCGACGGTGCCTGGAAATTGTGAACTGGACCTTGTGAATGCGGGTGTTCTGCCACAGCCGGAACTTGGGATGAACATCCTCAAGCTGCGTCCGTATGAAGGGTACCAGTGGCTTTACACGAAGGTTTTTCACAAGCCGGATGTCAAGGCCGGTCAGCGGGCGATGCTGACGTTTGAGGGCATTGATACATTGGCGGATGTCTTTCTGAACGGGGTGAAGATCGGGGAAACCTCCAATATGCTCATTCCGCACGCATTCAACGTGACAAAGGTTCTGAAGGAAGGTGAGAACAAGGTTCAGGTTCTGATCAGGAGTGTGATGTGCGAAGCGCAGTACATGACCATTGGCGAACTTGGCTATTCGATGGGCGACTCGCTTGCGGACGCAGAGCCGTTCCGCAAGGCGGGGCATATGGGCGGATGGGATATTTTTCCGCGTGCGTTCGTGAGTGGCCTGTGGCGGGACGTGTCCATCGAAGTTCAGGATCCCGTCCGCATAGATCAGACGGCTTGGATCGTGCGTTCGCTCGACGTGCCGCGCAAACGTGCCGATCTTATGGTGACGTGCCGTGTGCAGATGCCTTTCCGGCGCATCGGGAAGGCCAACATAAAATATACGGTGTCGCGTGGCGGCAGGGTGTACGCCGAATTCGTGAACCGTCTGGAGACATATCAGAACATCGCCCGTTTCCAGGTGGCGAACGTGAGTCCGTGGTGGCCGAGAGGGATGGGCGATCCAACGCTTTACGACGCGACCGTCGAGATTATGGGGGATGATGGCGAGGTGTGGGCGAACCATACGGAGAAGATCGGATTCCGCACGGTAAAACTCGAAAGGGATGATGTGTATGGGCCGGAACGCCCCGGGCAGTTCCTTTTTCGGATAAACGGAGAGCCGTGTTATGTGCGCGGTTCGAATTGGGTGCCGCTCGATGCGTTTCATTGCCGAGACGGGCAGTTCATGAAGCCCACGCTGGAGATGTTTGCCGATCTCAACTGCAATATGGTCAGGGTGTGGGGCGGCGGAGTGTACGAAACTGATGAGTTCTTCGATTTCTGCGATGAGAACGGGCTGATGGTATGGCAGGATTTCATGACCGGGTGCTCGGCGTTCCCGCAAAGCGACGAATACGCGAAGGCGACTGAGGTTGAGGCCCGGACGGTTGTTCTCAAGTATCGCAACAGGGCTTCACTTGTTTTGTGGAGCGGAAACAACGAGAATGACGAGGCGTTCAAATGGAAGCTCGGTCCGCTTGCCCGCGATCCGAACAAGGATCGCAACAGCAGGTCCACGATACCGAACGTCCTTTACGAGTTCGATGTGACGCGGCCATATCTGCCAAGCTCGCCGTATCGGTCGCCGGATGTGATAGCAGGGAAGGCTAAACCGTCCGAATTGCACCTTTGGGGGAAGCGTCAATACTACAAGGTGCCGTATTACACGAATTCCCCGTGTTGGTTCGCTTCCGAGATGGGCTATCACGGTATGCCGAACCGGACGCTGCTTGAAAAGGTCATGTCCAAGGATTGTGTATATCCGTGGAAGGGGACGCCGGAGAAGTTTGAGAAGAACTATCTTAAGCTTGAGTGGAACGACGAATGGCTGCTGAAGGCCTCCAATCCTCTCATGCGGCGCAACAACTCTCTGGTGCGCAGAAACAATCTGATGACAAACCAGGTCCGCATAATGTTCGGTGGGGTCGACACGGATCTCGATACGTTCATAGCGCAGTCGCAGACCGTTCAGGCCGAGGCGATGAAGACGTTCTGCGAACTGTTCCGTTCGCGCAAGTTTACCCGCTTCAACGGTCTCATCTGGTGGAACGTCCGTGACGGTTGGCCGCAGCTCTCGGATGCTGTGGTTGATTACTATGGCGGCAAAAAGCCGGCCTATTATGCGCTGAAGTCCGTTCAGCAGGATCAGTTGGTGATGCTTTGCGATGACCATACAGCCTGGGCGGTGAATGATACCTTGCGACCGGTCAAGGGGCGCGCCACGTATCGCGACAAGGCTTCCGGAAGGGTGCTCCTTGATCGTGATTATGAGGTAGCGTCCAATTCAAAGACGTGCCTTGGTAATGTTCCGTTTTCGGGACAGGGGCTCATCGAGATAGAGTATCGTGTCGATGGGAGAGACTACCGTAACCATTTCCTTTACGGAGAACCGCCTTTCAAATGGTCTGAAGTGAAGGAATGGATGAAAGACACTTCACTCTGGCGCCGGTAACGCCATTCCCGCTCAAGGCGGGAAGGGGAACCGGTGTTTTTCGAAGGACCCTGTGGGGACAGACCTTGCGGGATTAAAATTTTGGTCGGATTCAGGTTGTTTTTTGAAATAGAATGGGGTGATTTCACTCCATAAGAGTGTCTGTTTGTAGGTGTATGCGCGGTTAGGCCATGCCGCGTTTGGAAGAGACGAAACACATAAAACATAGAATTTTGCGCGTCGGAAACGGCGCGCTTTTTTGTAGTCTCAAATATATTTCATCAGCCTTTCGGTTTTGCGCCGGAAGGTCATTTTTTTTTTGCCGTCGGGCCGTTTGGTCCGGCGGCTTTTTTCATTTCACTTTCCCGTGGCCGGGTGGCTGCGGGAG
>SUVZ01000518.1 GCA_015061765.1 Lentisphaerota bacterium | reverse complement strand
GTCGCTCCATATCCAAGAACGGACACCGTGCGACTCGACCTGTTTCACGAACCATAGAAAATCGTGCCACCACAGCTCTCCGCTTCGCACGCACGCATAATTGTAGCTCTCCTGCTGGCTGAAATTCTCCTCGTCGTAGCCGAGATGCAACAGCCGTGGAGTTCCGAAAATCTCCACCACATCGCGTATGAGATCGGAACAGACCCTATAGTATTCGCTGGTGGAAACCATTCGCGCATATTCCCCCAGCCACGTATCGTGTCCGGTGGAGAAATTCATCTTGGGAATGGGTTCCAGCCCCATAGAGCGGAGACGGCGGAGTTCCGCCTGGAGTTTTTCCACGCTCCACGACCCTTTGACCGCAAGCTCGGGATGACTCGGATATTGTATGCCCTCGCCCAGATCGATCAGCAACATGTTGAACCCCGTCGCCGCCGCCTTTTTGGTCATGTCGCGCCATAAGGCGTCATCACAGCGAAGATGGTCGGCAGCCATTTTGTAATGGACATGCTCAGGCTTGTAGCGCATCCATTTCTTCGGCATCGTATCACACCACATGTTTGTGCCTATCTTCAGCATGTAGGCCCATATGAAATCTTTTTTTCTGTTCATGTGTTTTCTCGTCCTTCCTCTATGGCAACAGCCCTATCTCACGATGAATGACAGACCTTTTGCCGCCACCTTGAGATAAATCCCGTCATTGCGCAGTTCAAGCGCACAGCTGCGCTTGCCCAGGACCGAAGCGTCAAGGCTCCAGCCATCAAGCGCCCCGGAGAAACTTTCACCGGCGACAATGACCGGATAGCTCCCGATATCAGGAGTTTTGGCGCCGCTGTTCTCCTTAATCAGCACTATCTTTCCGCCGCCAGACAGCGTAACAGACTTGGCTTCCACCCCTGCCAAAGTGCCGTCCGCACAGATCCGCACGTTCACCGTAGCGCCGGCGGCAAGCGTCAATGAACCAGAAACCGCTGCCCCTTCTCGCGTCAACGAAACGTTCGCCGCAGAAACCGCACTCACATCAACCTCACCGCCGATGGAAAACGTTCCGGCAACGGATATGCTGTTCCAAGGCACGGTCACTTTAGCCTTGTCATCGATTGCAAGATTCTTAAGCGACATCTCCCGCTTTTCAATTCCAAACCACTTCGTTCGCAGCGCAGAATGGACAGCCTGTCGCACATCATTGCTCAGCAAAACCGGCAGGGCGATGTACTCCGCGATTTTCGTACCGCCGAAGGAACGAAACGATTCGCCGTCTTTTGCGTTTGAATGGGCAAACCAGTTTGGAGTTAAACCGGCAACCGCCAATTGGAAATTAAAAAGCTGAAACCTTCCGTTAGGCTGATATTTCTCAATATTCTGTTCGCCTGTAATCGGAGCACCGCCATCAACCACCAATGTTCCCTGACTTCCTCCGTTGTTGCTTTGCGTGTTAACAAACAGGTTTGGATACCCGGTTGTAGACAATTTAGCTCTGAACAATCTTTGGTCGTCGGGGATGCAGATATGCGACATTCCGTATACTTTACCGCTATAGAGGGCCCCTAAACCCTTTACGTCATCCGTATCTCTGCTTACTGTAAAAACCTCCCATGTACCCATTTTTGATTTACTCCATTTCATGCTTGCTCCGTAGCCGATACCATAACCAAACTCGTTGGTGCGCGAAGCAAAGAGCAGAGACCCGAAATCCACAACCGGAAGCCCATTCAATGTTTCGGAGGATATGAACGGACGACGGTTTTCAGGATCAGGGAGATATGTAAGACCGCTTGGAAGTGTTGATGCCGATGCCGCTGTCGCATAAACTCCGTTGGAAAGGACATCAGCCCATTGATTCACGAAATTTGTACCGTTCTCCGTTTCAGTTGACAGGGATTCTGCACATGATGCATCCACATGGAAATTCGCCTCCGGTATCTTGAGAGGGTCAATCTCGAATATTCCGTTCCCGAAAACCACATCTGCGCCATCGGAAGCATGTGCAATCGAAACCGTTACTCCCGGAGCCATCTCCACAGATGCTCCGTCCGCAACTGAAATGGACGACACCTTGTATTCAGTTGAAACACCGATTCCCTTCCACTTCCGGTACAAATATTCCTGAAGAACCGTCCGCTCTGCCGTAGATAGGCGATTTGTAAATACGATATATTCCGCCAAGCGCTGTCCGCCGAAGGAATATATATGGTCTCTGGCAAACGAATCCAGGTTGGCGGCGTAATTCTCATTATCTGCGGTTTCCGCATTGTCCTCCCTTGATGTAAACCCGAGCAGATTGAACCCCGCCGGGGGAGTTTTCTTCCCATACACAGGGTTGTCGCTCGTAGGGGTTTTATTAAGATACACACATCCATACAACCATCCGTTGTTCGACGATATGTGCTCTAGAATATTTGGATAGGCATTTTCTTTCAAGTATGCTCTTCGAGAAGATCCCTGGCCCCACGACAACGAAAGGAAGGAAACGCCTCGATATTCGCCAGATATACCCGATTCAATCAGTTTTCCCTTGAGCAAGGCTACATCTGGAGTGTCCGACACTACCTGATAGACTTCGTACGCATTTGTGCATCCTGCATTCCATATCATCGTAGCGCCATATCCGCCGCAGGACTCACCCGAAGAATTGGTATATGCATTAAGCAGCATTTCTCCGAAATCGACGACCGGCATGCCGTTCTGGGTTACGGAGGAAATGAATGCACGGCGGTTCTCCGGATCAGGACGCCACTTCGCCGTGTAAAGGCAGTTCGTCGCAAATATACCGTTTCCGCGCACATCGTTCCAGCGCACGACAAAATTCGTGCCGTTCAGCTCTTCCGTCAGAAGCGTATCGGTGCGGGAGGAGTCGACATGGAAAAACGCCTTGTCTAAAGCGCTTGGCTGCGGGCGGTCGAACAGCAGCTTTCCGCCATTTACGACAAACTTCACCTTGTCATTGACGACTTCGCAGACGCGGAGCAGTCCGCCGCCGGTCTTCGTGACCGTACCGCGATTGCCGGAAAGAATGTCGACAACAGTCACATCC
>SUVZ01000517.1 GCA_015061765.1 Lentisphaerota bacterium | reverse complement strand
CTTTGCCCAAACATCAAGACATCCGATATCCAACGCAATCTCGGATGAAGCCCGGGCATCACCCTTTGCCGCAGATGCAGCGGCCTCAAGGCGGACACGCGCCGCCTTCTCAAGCTCCACCGGCAGGAACCTGGCCGCGGCACCACGAGCAGGGTTTGAGAAATATGTGACATGCGTCTTCATCCCACCCCATGCATCGGCCATCATGTTATGGTAGGCCTTCATATCCTCTGCGCCTGCTCCATATACATGACTGCAAAAATCGTCAAGAAGTCCATCCATATCTATATCTGGGTCGAATGCAGACATCGCCCATGCATAATATGCCAGACGTGAAGCAAGCTGCCCAATGTTCTGACGCGGCAGGCCAGGCCCCTTCTTCGTATTGGCAAGCCTGTGAAGATTGACCGAGTATTCCGTCTTGACGCGTTTAAGGTTCATTTGCTTGAATATGCGCATCTCATCGGAAAACACACGCCACATCGGCAGATACACCGCCGGTGTAAACACGTCGAACTCATATCCGTAGAGTCCAAGCGGAGCCTGTGCCGCCCATCCCCTGAACTCTTTCATCGAACGCGCATTCATGGCGCAGCCCGGATCGTCAAGACCATGGTAATAGCAGCGGTTGTACTGACAGTAGTCCACATGGTCAAGATTCTCAACCTTGATTCCTGGAATCGCACGATATTCTTGATATGGCAACCCCGCAAAGCGCATTCCGGGGATTTCCTTGCGGATGCCTTCGATGAGTTTGGCGTAAAACTTCCACCACCGAGCCGACTTGTCAGGATCAACTGTGCAATTTTCGCATTCACAGCGAGGAACGATATCGGCAACGAAAAAGTTCGCAAGTACCGCTTTGTTATCGCGGATGCGCTTGACGAGGTTTGATACCGTGTAGTTGTAAAATCCTTCATTGCTCCAGCACCCGGCAATTCCCTTGATATCGCGCTGACCGTTCAGAAGCGAAAACCACTCGGGATGCTCGGCGAAGATCTTCTCGCGCTCCTTCATCGTTATCGGCAGCGAAACGTGGTGGCCGCTCGTGCGGCGCACATAATCGATCTCTTCGCGGATTTCCGGAGTCTGGATGCCGCAGTTGAGGAACACTTTCGGGAACCAGCGCTCCGTATCCGCATGACGATGCCGCCAGATTGAGCATATCGACATTTCGCGGAGGTCGAAAAACGGCCGCCATTTCTTCTGCCACGACTTAACGTCATAGCGGGAAGATTTGCGCAGAAACTCTCCGCTCTCTCCCGGCCAGTACCACCTAGCATCGAATTTTTCACGGAGAAGCGCATAAACCGCAAAGAGAGTGCCTCGCTGGGTATTGCCCCACAATTCAATGGCGCCGGGCTTCATCTTCACCGAGAATTCGTCGTAAAGATCGTCTCTGCCGTCCGAGACGAGTTTCACCACATTGAGTCTGGGAGCCTCGGAAGCCTTTACCGTTGAGAGTTTGACGCCAGAAATTTTCTCTATCGTTCCCGCAAGCTCGCTTGCGGCATACGACATATATTTTGAGGGCGCATCCGGAACGGCGACAACCCACGCCGAGCGTCCGTTCTCGAAAAGCGGCATGGGCTCGCTGTCCGCGCCCGACCTCCCCGACGGTCCCGAGCAAGTGGAGGACGAAACCAATGCAGCGGCAAGAAAAATAAAATTCATGATCAATTCAAATCCCTTATTCGACGATTAATCCTGTGCACCTTCCCCTGCCGCCGCATCAGTACCTGCGAACGGGAATCGCCAAGCTATTCGGCATCCCTGTATTGGATACCACTCACGCCCTGGGTCTCCAAACGAACGTGTCGGCAACGCACAGTTAAAAGCCTTTTCGCTATAATGTCCGCCACGTGTGGCTCTGAGAATCCTGGTAGGATCTGTAAATGCCGCTAAATCTACGGTTTTACCGACAGGATCGACAGTATCTGTACTTGGATTGCCTTCACGATAGTCAAGCGTACATTCACGAACATTTCCAAGGCAGTCGTAAAGTCCCCAGGCATTAGGCTTGTAAGACCCCACCACCGCAGTGCCGTAAACTTCATCATCAAGGCTGGGATCAGAATAAGTTCCATCACCTTTGGGAACTCTGCCGCCATTAAAGGCATACCTACCTCTCACTGCCAAAACGGTATTTGTATCACGACCCGTCGGTCCCGCCTCGGTATAGCTTCCCTTTTCATTTGTTTTTAAGCCATCGCCGCCCCAAGCGTCTGTATCCCCTGCCCTGGCAGCATATTCCCATTCTGCTTCAGTTGGCATGTCAAAGCCTTCATTGTTCCCCGTTCTTGTGCGAAGAAGACCTATAAGACTTGTAGGATTAACTTTTGAACCTGTATTCGGCCAGCAGTAACCATTTACCGCCGAGCCACGCCATCCAGAATATCTCAATCCGCCAACTGGACGCTTATCACGATTCGATCCCCTCATCTCGTAATCTTTATGGCCTACATACGATCCGTTTATCAACTTGGCCTGTCCCTGTGTGCATTCAAATATCGAAATGTAAAATGGTCTGGTAATCGTCACTGTACGGACCGGAGTGCAATTCCAGTCCGTAAACGCATTGGTTCCCCATCCAAGCTTGGCTGTTCCCGGCTGGATAAGGCGAAACACCATCTTCGTCGTCTTGTATTCATCTGTCCATCCGCCGTCATCGCGCGTCGGATCAGGACACTCTTCCAAATACGTTATCGGATATGGATCCTCGGCTGTGGCGGCAGTACCCTTGGAAAGGTCGATCACCATGTATTTGGCCATGTTGGCCGTCACGGTATACTTGAGATTCGTCACCACAAGGTTGGGCGCATCGGCCGTAGAATCCCATGTCACGCGATAGGTTCCGGCGTTTGTCGCGAACGCCGTCGTGAACTGGTCGAACGTCTTCATCGGCACTTCCACAGTCTCTCCGGCGGCATTGACATACTCAGCCTTGAAATTGATGAACGCAAAAGCCTCCGGGATGCTGCTCGTGAACGAGAAGTCGATGTCTACCTTTCCGTTCCACGGGTAACGCTGCTTGACCGAAAGCGAAGT
>SUVZ01000516.1 GCA_015061765.1 Lentisphaerota bacterium | reverse complement strand
ATACTTGCCCTCTTTCACAGGAACGATGAGATAACCGGTTGCGGGCTTCGGACCTGCGCACGGCACAGACACCATATATATCTTCACTTTCGGATTGGAACTCGCCACCTCTTCGCACTTCGCACCAGTCATCGATACCGCCGCAAGCGTGGCCTTGTGACGCTTCCAGAAATCCTCGAAGTCCGTAGGCGGCGAAACAGCCTGACGGATTGCATCAACATCAACACCGGCACCGCCATCGAAATATACACCGCCCGAATAGCCGCCGGGGCGCCCCTTCTTCAGAGGCTTGCCGTCCGGCGACCAGGGCGTCCCGTCAGGATTGCTCACTATGGCGTAGATGCGCACGAAGCCCGGACGGTCGAGTGAAGACGTCAGAACCAACGGTTTCGACGGATCTGCAGGAACCTTGCCAGTCTCCTTCTTTCCGTCGTCGCCGGTGCGCGTCCATACAATGTCCAGCCCTTTCGGCAATGCGCCTGCGCGCTGCAGGGAAAGCGTGAACGTCATCTTCTCGCCGACCCCGTATTCAACCGGCGATTTGTCGGTCATTCCCTTTATCCACGGTTTCGCCGCCTGGCAGCACAATGCAGCCGCTGCACATATCGCCAGCACAATCCTTCTCATTTCGAACACTCCCTTCCAGTTGCCGTCAACGGACCTTGTCGCAGTCTGCCTTGAAAGCTCGGATGCCTGCCGCCATAGCGCCCCAGTCGCTGATTCCGGCGAACCAGTCCACTCCGCGTTCCTTCCAGCGGGGGAAATCTCCGGCGGCGGTTCCAAGCCACTTGCCAGCCTTCTTTATCTTGAAGGAAACCTCATCAATCACCTTGTTGAGTTCCGGATCCGCCATCTCGTTGAGAATGCCCATGGAACCCGAAAGATCGCACGGTCCGATGCAGAACGAATCGACACCCGGCACCTTGAGTATCGCATCGAGATTCCTCACCGCATCAATGTGTTCGATCTGGCAGATTACAAGCGGCCATTTTTCCGAACGCTTCACGTAGTCAAAGAAGTCCTCGGCTCCATAGCGGACCGCACGGCGCACTCCGCATCCGCGGATTCCCGTGGTCGGATAGCGGCAGGCCGCAACGGCCATCTCCGCCTGTTCTGCGGTGTTGACCATCGGGACGATAATGCCGTCCGGGGCGAGATCAAGATAAGGCTTGATGAGCATCGGCTCGCAGGCGCGGACACGCACGAGCCCGGCACAGCCGGTCCCGCGCAGCGCAATCAGATGCCGCTGCACATCCTGGATGGTGTGCGGAGCGTGCTCGGCATCTATCCACACGAAATCCATGCCACAATCACCAGCAAGCTCACTCACAACAATGTCACTCATTGAGACGATACTTCCTATAGAAGCACGTCCCTTTTCAAGATTCGAAAAAAGTCTGTTATTTATCTTCATGGCTCACATACATAATCTACACATTCTGCAAACACCGCAAAAGATATCAGATAGAATTTTCATATGCAATAGAACGCGTACAAAATACAACGATAATTGTTTTATGCAAGCAAACGTTCCGCTGAAGCCATGTTGTGCTATAATCACAGGCATATGCCATTCACTGCACAAAACAAGGTGTTGCCGTATCAGGCGGACATAACAAGCGAACAGCTCATTCTTTCCCCTGAAAGGGACGGGCTTGATGGCATCCCTGCCGTCAGCTTCGCAAAGTACAGCACGAACTGGAAGGCGCTACCCGAACACACCCACAAGGGATGCATCGAGCTCTGCTTCTGCGCTCGCGGTTCGCTCGTGTTCGAATGCGAGGGAGAAACGCACACCATCCTCCCTAACAATGTCTTCCTCACACAGCCCGGCGACAGACACCATCTTGTGACCAACCACAAGGGAATGCGCATATACTGGCTGTTTTTCCGCTATCCGGCAAAAGGCCGCACGGTGCTCGGTCTTTCACGTGCGGAGACAAACGCTCTGACAAAACGGCTCAAATCCATCAACGCACACGTTTTTGCGGTAGACTCCACGGTTCACCAGCTCTTTCGGGACTTTTTCCACGCGTCCGGGACTCTTCAGCCCGGTCCCTACCGTACCATGACACTGCGGACTATCGCCCTCCGGCTTTTGCTTATGGTTGCCGAAAGCGCCGAAAACCGGCCCTCCCTAAAAGCCCTCGCCAAGATTTCGAACATTGCGAATCTCATATCCAAGCGCCCTTCCCACCGGTTCTTGATCTCCGAACTCGCCAGACACGCAAAGCTTTCCGAAAGCCACTTCACATCCCTGTTCCGCCAGGTGGTGGGGCTGCCGCCATACGCATATCTTACAAAATGCAGACTCGAAGCCGCCCAGCGGCTTCTCGCCGAAACCGGTGACAGCATTGGACAGATCGCCAGGTCACTCGGCTTCTCGTCGCCCCAGCATCTCGCCGGACAGTTCCGCAAGACCTATGGCGTGACGGCCTCCGAATGGCGCGCCTCCCAGCGCACCTGAACCCGCAGCAGTCGGCAAATCAAATCCCGATCCTTCATCCGTGCGTTTCGGATGAAATAGATGATATAATTCACGTCGTTTAGAGAAACACCCGAAATGAAAGGTTCAGAAATATAAAGATTCTGCTCGTGAACGGATCCCCGCATGAGAACGGATGCACGCGCGCGGCACTGGAAAACGCTCTTGTACGGATTTTTGTGCTTAATCTCATCACGAATCCGAGATTAAGCACCTAAATCATATAAAATACCTAGTCACATTGACTTAATCAATGAACTTTGATATTATTGTGGCATCTTTAATAAAAGGAGTATATTCATGGTTGGCCGCAAAAAAGAAATAGAAGAGCTCAATCGTCTGTATGAATCGGATGAATCTGAATTCATAGCAGTCTACGGCCGGCGTCGCATCGGCAAAACATACTTGATCCGTGAAACCTTTGCCGACCGCTTTGCATTTCACCATACAGGACTCCCCAATGCATCCAAACAAAAACAACTTGCACATTTTAAAGAATCGCTGAATGCGGCGGGATTCAAAGGCGCAACGCCAACTGATTGGTTCAAGGCGTTTCGAAATCTG
>SUVZ01000515.1 GCA_015061765.1 Lentisphaerota bacterium | reverse complement strand
TGGTTGACATGAAACTGTTCGCAGAACAGCGCATCAGGGGCGTGATTGGAAAGATGGATGAGATTGATGCATCCCTCGATCCTTTTCTTGAGAACTGGTCACTTTACAGGCTTGGTACCGTGGTGCGTAGTGTGCTTCGTCTTGGAGCGTGGGAAATCGCGCATGCGCCAGACATCCCGACTCCGATCGTAATCAATGAAGCCGTCGACATTGCGAAGTTCTTCTCTGATTCCCAGAGCGGGAGATTCGTCAACGGCGTTTTGGACAAGTACGCAAAATCCCTGCCCGCCAAACAGCCGGCCACCACTGAATGAGCGAGGCAGCCTGTATGCACGAGGCCGCTTCAGAGATGTTTTTCATGAGACGTGCGCTTGCGCTTGCGTCGCGAAGTTGTGGACACACCCGTCCGAATCCGCCTGTCGGCGCGGTTGTCGTTAAGGAAGGCCGGATAATCGGAGAAGGTCGCCATGTGCGCTGCGGAGCGGATCACGCCGAAACTGCGGCGCTGAAGTCCGTCAAGGTCCGCGGTGGTGCGAAAGACGCCACAGTGTATGTTACGCTGGAGCCGTGTTCACGGGAGGGACGGGTAGGGGCCTGCTGCGATGCTCTCATCGCGGCAGGGGTGGGTAGAGTCGTGTGGGCGATACCCGATCCAAATCCGAAGAATGCTGGCAGGGCTATGAAAGTCTTGCGACGGGCGGGAGTGGCGTCCGAATGCTGGATTCGTTCTCGTGATGCTGATAGGCAAGACTGCGTGAGAGAGGCAGAGCGTCTGATTGCGCCATTCGCAAAGCATGTGCGCACAGGGCTTCCGTTTGTCACCGTGAAGCTGGCGATGTCGCTTGACGGTAAGATATGCGATGATTTCGGGGATGCGAGATGGGTGTCTTCCGAACGTGCCAGAAAGCGGACGGGCCGTCTTCGAGAGCGAGTCGACGCGATAATGGTCGGAGCCGAAACCGTCCGCCGAGACAATCCAAGTCTCTTGAGTCACGGCAGGCGCAACGACGATCTGTACAGGGTGGTGGTGACATCATCCGGACGTCTCCCGCAAACGGCTCAGATATTCACTGATGACGCAAAGGACCGTACGCTGGTGTTCAGGCCGGGCGGCCGAGGAATCCGCGGCGTAATGGATGATCTTGGCGCGAGGGGAATCATGCACGTCCTTTGCGAGGGGGGCTTAAAACTTGCGCGCTCCCTGGCGGCGGAGGGGCTCGTCGATGAATGGATTGCAGTCATCTCCCCGAAAGTCATAGGGGACGGGCGCATAGTCGAGGCTAAGGTCCTCCCATCGGTGTCTGTATTATGCGACTTCAAGAACGGCGAATGTATCCCGCCGGAAAAATGACGTGAAGGAACTCTGAAAATGTTTACGGGACTCATCGAGAAGATAGGAACCGTCAAGCGGGTAAGCCGTGGACGCGGACTTGTGATAGAGTTCGCGTTTGATCCTTGGCACGAACCGCTTGTTCCGGGTGAATCTGTGGCCGTGAACGGTGCTTGCCTGACGGTCGTCAAATGCGATTCGTCCAGATTCACAGCCGATGTCCTGCGCGAGACAGAGCTTCGCACAGGCCTTGCGGAACTCAAGCCAGGAGACAAGGTCAACCTTGAGCGGGCCATGAGAGCCGGGGCTCGTCTTGGCGGGCACATTGTGCAGGGACATGTGGACGGGCGGGGTGAACTGGTTTCTAGAACCCCCAAAGGACGTGATTTCGCACTCACGTTTCACTGTGGCCGTGTGGTTGCCTGCAGTTGCGTGGAAAAGGGGTCTATAGCGGTCAATGGCGTTTCCCTCACGGTGAGCGGACTGGGAGATGACTGGTTCAGGGTGGATGTCATACCAACTACGCTCCGCGAAACGAATCTTGGTCTCCTCAAACCGGGGGATTCCGTCAATCTTGAGACGGATGTTCTGGGCAAGTACGCCAGAAGAGGATTCGATATTGATGAAACATCGTCAGAGTCGTCGCACGGGTCGGGATTGACAATGGAGACCTTGATAGAGAATGGTTTTGTCTGATGAAGAAGATTCTCATATCTCTTTCGTTGGCTGTCCTGGGAATGATCGCATGGCTATGTCAGCGATCTGTGGCGGCTGTGGATTCATCCCAGTCAAACATGCTGATCGCCGGATTGGGAGGCTTTCGCGGCGTATTGTCGGAGATTATCTGGTTCCGCGCCGACGTTCTTCAGAATGAGGGCCGCTATTCAGAGATGGCGCAACTGGCGAATTTGCTCGCCACTCTTGAGCCGCATACTCCAGAGGTATGGGTCTATTCGGCCTGGAATCTTGCGTATAACATTTCGGTGATGATGCCAGATTTGGAAGATCGCTGGAGATGGGTGGAATCGGCTCTGAAGCTTTTGCGTGACGATGGATTGCGCCTGAATCCACGGAGTCCGGAACTGCATCGTGAACTGGCATGGCTGTTTCTCTCCAAGATTGGCGGGAACGTGGACGCCGCATCCCCAATATACATGAAGCGGTGGGCCGATACAGTCGATGATGCCGGCGGCGACTGGTCTCGCCTGAAGATGGATCCGTCGCTGGTTTCATACATCGACAGAAACTACGGCAGGCAGGACTGGAGAGATCCAAAGGCATCGGCCATATATTGGGCGCATCATGGCCTCGCATTCAGACCGGTCGGCGCCGTTCGTGCGGAGCTCCGCCAGGTGCTGTGTCAGGCTCTCATGCTGAAGGCGGTCGAAGATGCCCGTTTCGCGCCGAAAGCGCTGCAGGCGATGCGCGAAGCGTATGCGGAGGCGCCGTCGGCCATGCTTAAGGACACGATACTGCGCTTCCGTGCGAAATTCGGACTTTGAACTTCGTTTGCGGTTCTTTGTCTGACGCCATTTTGCGTCCATTTGTGCGGGACGGTGCCGTCCACAGATTCACAAGTGCCGCACAGTTCGACAGCAGGAAAAACGACGAGGACCTTCAAGGTACAGATATTCCAAAACTATAATTTTTCGCGATAGGGATGGTTGGTTAGGATGCCTGTAGTAGGGTGCGTAAGGCTAACTGCCCTACGCACCCTTAAAAA
>SUVZ01000514.1 GCA_015061765.1 Lentisphaerota bacterium | reverse complement strand
CGGCACATGTTGGTCTGCTTGGCGATCTTGTGCATGGAGAGGGTGCCTACATTCATGATCTTCGCGTTCACAACTACAACGACTTGGACAAAGACGGGTATGCATACTGGAATCATTGGCGCCTTCGCTGGAATACGGTGCACAAGGGCAACCATTACGTTACGCATGGTCTGATTCCGCTCATGCAGAACATGGGCATCAACCGCGGCGATCGATTCGACTACCTCGTGTCCCTTGAGTCTGGCCAGTTCAACTTCGAGGCATATGGCAAGGCGAAGTATCCGGCCGGCGATTGGCATCACGACCACAAGGTGCAGATGGGCGACATGAACACGACGCTGGTAAGGACGATGAACGGGCGTTCGATAATGATTCAACACGACGTCTCATCGCCTCGTCCATATTCTCGCATCAATAAGATCACCGGTACGAAGGGCTCCTTCACGGGTGGCAGATTCGTGTACGGTTCCGACTCACTTACATGCGAATGGCCAGTCCGTTTCGGGTGGGAGGACAAACCGGGCATGGGCGTGCACAGCTACTTCGACGAGCAGAAACAGAAGGATATGCGCGCCAAGTACATGCACCCGTACTGGAGACAGGCCGGCGACATCGCCAAGAAGGTGGGTGGACACGGCGGCATGGACTTCCTCATGGATCTCCGTTGGGCGTACTGTCTGCAGAACGGAATACCGCTAGATACCAATGTATACGATTTGGCGGCATCCTGCTGTATCGGCGAGCTTTCCGAGAAGTCGGTACGCAACCGTTCCTGCTCCATGGACATTCCGGACTTCACCAAGGGTGAATGGAAAAAACAGAAGCCGTTCGGCATAGAGACGGTCGATCTTTCCAAACTTGGCGATCTTGGCGTCGATAAGGTCGATAAGGACAAGGCGGCTTTGAACGTCTGATGGAGATTCGAATCGTGCCAGAAAGTACGGGGGCTTGAAAATCGGGCCGGAGCGGCGGTCTGCTGGTGCGCAGCGTGATCAGATCGCAGAATTGAAAAAATCGCCTGACGTAGGCGGTCAAGAAAGAAGGAAATAGAGATATGTCGATGACAAGAAGAGGTTTTCTCAGAGGTTCTGCCGGAATGGGGGCCGCTGCTTTTGCGGCGGGATGCGTTTCCCGCCGGGGATTGTTCGGCTGCACATCTGGCGCACCGATGCATGGTTTCGCGGCGCCGAGGATCCCGCACATCAGGCTTGGTGTCGTGGGAATGGGCAGCCGCGGGTGCGGCGTAGTCGGTCGGGTATGCAATCTGCCCGGAATAACGGTCACAGCGGTCTGCGACAATGTTTCTGAGAAGATCGCCCGTGCGCAGAAGATACTGTCGAACAAGAAGAAGTCCGCCGCCAAGGAGTATCTCGGGGACGATGCGTGGAAGCGTCTGTGTGAGGATCCCAATGTGGATGTCGTCTACAATACGACGCCGTGGGATCTCCATGTCCCCGTGCAGCTCGCCGCGATGCGCGCAGGGAAGCACGTGTTCACCGAAGTGCCGTCGGCGTTCACGGTTGATGAATGCTGGGAGCTTGTCGAGACCAGCGAGAAAACGAAATGCCATTGCATGCAGCTTGAGAACTGCTGCTATGGCGAGATAGAAATGCTGACCTTCAACCTTGCTAAGCTTGGCATGCTCGGCGAACTTGTTCATGGCGAAGGGGCCTACATCCATGACCTCCGCAGCATGTGCAAAACGGACTGGCCGGACTGCGAATACTGGCGCTTCGCGGAGAACCGGGACAACGGCGGCAACCGATACCCAACGCACGGACTTGTGCCGCTCTGCCTCACGATGGACATCAACCGCGGCGACAGGCTCGATTATCTCGTATCGCTGGACTCCAACCAGGCGAACTTCAAGGCCTACATGGAGGCGAATCTTTCGGTGGATGATCCCCGTCGCAAGGTGAAGGTGAAGATGGCGGACATGAACTCATCCCTCATCAAGACTGCGAACGGCAAATCGCTTCTCATCCAGCATGACGTCTCTTCTCCGCGTCCGTATTCGCGCATACAGTTCCTTTCCGGCACGAAGGGGGCAATTTGCGACTATCCCTTCCGTGTAGTGTTTGAGGACAGGCCGGGTTCTGGTGCGCACAGGTGGTACGCAGCGGAGAAGGCCCGGGAAATCCGCGAGAAGTACCGCCATCCCCTATGGAAGACGGTGGGTGAACTAGCCAAGCGTGTCGGTGGACATGGCGGCATGGATTTCATCATGGATACGCGTTGGGTGTACTGTCTCCAGCAAGGGTTGCCGCTCGATATGGACGTGTACGATCTTGCGGTTACGAGTTGCATC
Source organism: Lentisphaerota bacterium (assembly GCA_015061765.1). The sequence goes on along the minus strand of SUVZ01000514.1, from coordinate 749 downwards.
TGCGAGCTGACGGAGAAGTCTGCGGACCGCCGTTCCCGTGCGTACGACATCCCGGACTTCACTCGTGGCGCGTGGCGTACGAACAAGCCGATGCCCATCATTGACATCGATCTCAAGAAGATGGGCCTTGAGGACAAAAACGTGAAGAAGGCGGAAGGCCAAATCTCCGTCTGAGCGGTATCGGCGTGCCGCTGCGCTTCAAATATAAATATTGGATAGTTCCGAACCTCCATGAAAGCTGTATCCACCCTGGCAGAGAATCTCTTGAGAGCGACAGGCCTCTACTCTGATGTGGCGCTAAAGCGCATAGAAAACGGGCTTGAAGCCAATCCTGGAATGCCGCTGATAGAGGGTGTCCTCAAGTTTGGCGGAGAGAAGGAGGCTCTGTTTCTGGAAAAGATCGGCGATGTTCTCGGTCTTGAACATGTGGATGTGGCAAACCTCCAGCCCAGGCCTGACGTGATAGCCAAGCTTCCGGCGTCCGCGGTGTACCAGTACAACGCCATGCCGATAAGGTTCGACGGATCCGCACTGACGGTTGCGGCGGCGGATCCGTTCAACACCGCCATTGCGGACGGGCTGCGTCTGGCGGCGGGATGCCCCGTGCGCATTGCGCTTGCGCCTGCGGAGGAGATCGACAAGGCTGTCAAGAAGTTCTACGGTGTAGGCGCGGAAGCGGTCGAGAAGATGCTTGAGGATGGGCGCTACTCCGTGGACGACATGGACGGCGCCATTTCAAAGATCGATGT
>SUVZ01000513.1 GCA_015061765.1 Lentisphaerota bacterium | reverse complement strand
ATCTCCTTGTTTGAGAAGCCTTTGGCGATCAGATTCAGTATCTCGAGCTGACGGGGCGACAGTTCCGGCAGGGTCTGCATATTCCTGATGCAGTGCTGTATCTCCCGGCTCATGGCGGTCTCTCCGTTTCGGACGGCGCGGATGGCTGAGATGATTTCGTCCTGCGACGAGCTTTTCACCAGCGCGCCGGCGGCACCGGAATCCATGGCCTTCTTCAGTTCGGACGATGTGCCGAAGGTGGTGAGTATAAGCACCTTCACGCCGGGGTTGTCCCGGCATATCTCGGCCGTCGCATCGGCTCCGCCGAGCTGCGGCATCTGGAGATCCATCAGCACCACGTCCGGCTTCAGCTCGCGCGCGGCGCGCACGGCGTCGAGTCCGTTGCCAACTTCGCCGACGACCTCTATGTCCTCTTCGAAGGAAAGCAGCGAGGCGATGCCCATCCGGACGACCAGATGGTCGTCCGCCAGCAGCACTTTGATCTTCCCTTTGGTGTCTTTTTTCATGGCTATTGCCCCTGTATCATGGAGATTGTCACCTTTGTGCCGCCGCCCGGGGTGGTGGCGATCTCCATCGTTCCACTTTGATTGTCGACACGTTCGCGTACGCCCTGAATGCCGAAGTGTCCTTCGCGTGGACCGGGAGCGGTCGCTGCGTCGAATCCGCATCCGTTGTCCCTGACAGAGAAGGTGATTCTTCCGTCGTGGTATTCCCCTGCTATTCTGATGCGCGTGGCCCTGCCGTGCCTGACCGCATTCGCGGTCAGTTCCCGGACAATGCACAGGATGGAGTGCGTCGTGGATTCGGACAGCTTCGCGCGGGGGACGTTGAAGCGGACGAGCGCGTCGATTCCCTCCGTCTGCGGACCTATCGCCCGCTGGATCGCCTCGGTCATGTCCTTCTCCTCGAACGTCCTTGTCCTGAGGTCCCACAGACAGTCCTGAAGTTCGCGCCGGCACGCGGCCACCAGCCGCTGGGATGTCTTGAGAAACGCAGCGACGCGTCCGCTGCCGCCCTCGTTGGCGCGCGCGGCGGAATCGATCTGCAGCGCCACGCCGGTAAGGGTCTGGGATATCGCGTCGTGGAGCTCCACGGCGAGCCTTGTGCGCTCCTCGACCTTCGCCTCCGTCCTCACGTGCGCGACCCTCTCGTCGTAGAGCTGTCGCCCGCGCTTCTCCGAACGCCGATTCAGGATGCGGTTCCACGCGAATATCCAGGTGAGCATCACGAGCAGCGTGCCAATCACCGCCATAAGCCTCCCTGGCGTCCACCAGGGTAGGCTTTCCACTATGATGATTCCGTTCCGCATCTCCGGAACAATTGTGAAGCCCCTGAATCTTGGGAATGCGGTAATAACGGGATCCGTCTCGAACTCTGCAAAGCAGACCCCCGTTATTCGCACCATGCACCCCATCTGTGCGGCGTTCAACGTTTCGTCGGAAAGAGCGGAGGCGTCCACGCTCACTCCGTATCCGCCTCTTTCTATTCTCATGACTTTTTCAGCCGCGATGCTTTCCTGTGAATTCACGACCTTGCCTATGATTGTGACTCTGCGCCAAACGCTTGCTGGCGAAGTGTCGCGGGGATTCTTCGCCTCCCTGAACAGCGACGCGATGTCAGTATGGACGATTTCCGGAGGGCAGACGCATTGGGTTGAAGACGAGGGACCGAATACCGCATCGCCAAGCACCACTCCGATGAAGTCGAGCGATACGAATCCTGCCGCCGACACGAAATCGCCCTCGCTCGGCGGGATTGTCCCCGTCATGGCCACGGCTTTGAACATCTGTCCTGCCTTCGACTGCAGCAGGCAGAACCTTTTGCTTCGGGCGATTACCGTGCCGTCGATTTTCATGCGGTGAACACATGCTCCGGTCGCCGCGAGGGGCGCTATTTCGTCCGGCACCATGTTTTTTGCGGGAAGATCGGGAACTGCCGCATGAGGCTTTGCCTTCTTGACGACAGCTATTCCGTTGTCGCCGATCGGCAGCATGTAGTGGGCGCGCAACTTGCGCCATCTGGTCTGGACAAGGCAGTATCCGCTGACTGTTACATCGGCGTCGGTCAGGGATGAGAGTTCGTCGAAGGTGTGCTCGTTTTCCGGCGTGGCGACATATGCGCTGCCTGACGGTGTTCGCAGCACGAACCAGTTCCAGTGCGCGTTTATCTCGTCGCGCATTACGGACGAGACGACCCCGGAGACCCTGACGAACTTGTAGATGGCATTTCCGCTGTTGATGTCTCCGGCGCATACGCACGTCGGCTCTGGGAAGCTCCTGCGACCGAGCGTTTCCAGTTCCGTCACAACGTACGCGTCGTCGTCTGGACACTCTTCACGGATCGGTCCGCTTGGTTTTTCGACCACCCCGGCAATGCGCACCACTTCGCCGCTTCTCACCGGGCGATGGAATGCATCCTTAAACCAGAACGAACGTGAAAAGGCCGACTTTGCCGATTCGCCGTCTTTCAGCGCAATGATCCGCTGCGGCGTTCCGCCGCATACAACTGCGACATGTCCGGTGCAGTCGAAGAGGCGTGGTTCGCCATCTCCGTCTGCGACAGTCGTGAAGCAGGCGAGCAGCGCAAATGTCACGACAATCATCGGCTTGATGTTCATGTCGCATAGTATCGCATATTTGCCGTCGCCGCACAAGGCACGGCAAGCCCCTCATGTGAGGGGTTTATGCGACTTATGCGAAATGGTAAAATATGTTCGTAAACCCATGAAATGGAGACTTCAGGAAGGAAATCATGTCTATGAAAAACGTCGTGTTGGCATTTGTTGTCCAGGTTGCGCTGTGTTCGTCAGCCGTGGCCGCAGATCCGGTAGAGGCGCATTGGCGTTGGAATTATGCCAATTCAAGCGGCATATACAACTTTTCCTCCACCCAGAACTGGGTTGATGGCAGCGGATCTTCCGTCCGCGTTCCAAGCCAGTCAGACGACATTGTCGTGTTCGACGCCGAATCGGCGACTGCCGAGCCTCGCGTCATAGGGTTGGGTTCGAGCCAGAGCACGGTGCCGAAGATTCTGGACGCCGGCGAAGTCTCTGGCAATGTCACCATCCGATCC
>SUVZ01000030.1 GCA_015061765.1 Lentisphaerota bacterium | reverse complement strand
CCATGGATCCGACGACGGTGCGCTCCATCCTCGCCGTCGTCAAGAAGACGATCGGAGACCTTTCGAAGATTCCGCAGAAGCCGGTCATAATCGTCTCTGTCGATATCCGCCGCTACTTCCGCAAGATGATAGAGAAGGACTATTACGAACTGCCGGTCCTCTCGTTCCAGGAGCTTTCGCAGGAAATCAACATCCAGCCGTTGGGGAGGCTTAAGCTGTGAACGTGCTTCTGAAGATAGTGCAGGGTCCGAACGCGGGCGCGGAGATCGTGCTTGCCGGAGGGATGACCGTAAGTCTCGGAAAGGGGGATTCGTGCGACATACTTCTGGCCGACCAGTCTCTGGCCGATCTGGCGTGCGAACTTGAGGTGAACGACGAGCGGGTCCGCATGCTTCTGCCGGGAGGCGTGGAGGAGCGCCTCGAGCCGTTCCGCGTAAAGTTTCTCGGGGAGACGACTGCGATAGCGATTGGCCCCGAGACGGGCGCCTGGGATGAACTTGTATGGCCGTCCCGCAATGTTGCGGTGGCGTCGGATGCCGAAGGTGGCGGCGAGGAAGAAGTGTCGGGCGAAAAGCCGGAGGCTCCGGCATCGGGAAAATCCTCTTCCGGGAAAAGAAAGTGCTGTGGCTGCGGTTGCATGGTTGCATTGCTTCTGCTGTCGCCGGTCCTGTTTGCGCTGCTTGTGTTTCTGCTGTGGCCGGTCCGTTCCGGAGTGGCGAAGCTGCTGGGGCCTGCGTCCGGACATGTGCGGCCTGTCGCCTACGTGGTGCATGATGCCGGCCTCGCCGTTTCCGGCATGGTGTGCGATTTGGCTGGCGGATGCCTTTCGGGTCGGGAGGATGCCGGGGCCGTCACGCCGCCGCCAGGCATCAAGGACATCGCGGCGGAGTACGGTCTTTCGTGCGCGGAGACGAACGGTTCATGCGTGCTCTCCGGCAATTTCTCCACCCGTGCGCAGAGGCTGGCGGCAACGGCTGCGGCGTATGCCGCCAGGCCCGGGGTGATGCTTGACCTTTCGGACGACGAGTCCATGCGGTCTGCCGCGTCCGAGGTGCTGGAGCTTGTCACGGAAGGAAAGCTTGCGGTGCATTCCGCGACGAACAGGGTCATTGCGCTTTCCGGATTCGCTTCCGGTGCCGCCAGCCTCAAAACCGCGCTCGAGGCGATCCGGGCGGATGTCCCGCATGTCAGGGACGTCGATTGTACGCGCGTAATACTTGCCGAGTCGACGGGTGTTGCGGCGGCGGTCGGGCAGTCGGTTGCGGACACTGGCGGGCCTACGGTAAAGGGCGTAAAGGTGGCGCGCGTCCGTCGCGACAAGCGCAAAAGCGCTGCGCCGAAAATGCCGGTCGTCGGAGTGATGACCGTTCCCTATCCGTGCATTGTGCTGAAGGACGGATCCCGCGTGACCGAAGGCGCGGAATTCGGAGGTTTCATAATCGACAGGATCGGCGCCGACACGATCCGCATCAAGGGACCGGAAGGCGTGTTTGAATGGAGGCCGTGAGGAAAGGTTCTGATGCAGTTGCTTGAGATAGAGAGGGAACTGGGCGGAGCGGAGAGCGCTGCCGCGCTTGCACGGCATGACGCCGTGCTTGCGGGGCTGGAGTCTCGCATCGCCGAGGCCATGCGCAAAGGATTGCCGCCGGACGATTTCTCGCGAGTGGAGCAGCTGCGCGAAGCAAATCTTGTGGCAAGGAAGATTTTAAGGCTTTCCGCCCGCGGGGGCGGGCGGTGAAAGCCTGACGGAAGTATCAGGAAAACAAAAAAGGAGAGAATGAAATGGCGCTACCAGTACTGACAAATCCTGTAGATGAGATCCAGGCGGCTGGATTTCGCAATTGGGGCGAGAAGGATGCCAACATCCATACCGACCGCGTGTACAATGCCCTTATCAACGCGGCAAAGGTCATGGAGGAGCGTTTGGCGACTTCCCTGAAGAACTATGAAGAGCACCCTGACGTGCAGGCGAATCTGCAGCAGCTTCAGTACGACCTTCAGAGCTGGAATCTCGCGCTTACGACGATGACGAACATCCAGAAGAACATGGCGGACGCGCTCAAGTCCATCGCGTCCAACTTCCGCTGATGTTTGACATTGCGCCTGAAGAGGCCCGGCTTCTGCTGAACGTCGCAATGATGGCGACGGGCGGCAATCGCTTCGTCTCCGCCGCGAAGATACTTGCGGCGCTGGGGCGTTTCCGCCCGGGGGATCCGTCCCTTGCGGCGGCGAACGCCATGCTGTTCATAAGCATGGGTGATTTTCAGGGCGCGGTCGACTATATCGACCGTGAGGCCTTGCCGCAGAGCCCCGACGCGGCCATGCTCAAGGCGTTCAAGGGGATGGCCCTTCTCAGGATGGGGCGCGTGGAGGAGGCCCGCGCTCCGCTGGAGGAGGCCGCAGGACAGTCCGCCGATCCGTCGGCGGCGAAAATGGCAAAGGATTTGCTCATATGACAGACCAGATGATAGTGGAGGCCGTTCGTGCCGCGCAGGTGTCCCCGCGCATGGTCGAACCCACGGGCGCGGTCGCGCCTGTCGCCGATCCCGGCACCGTTGCCCGGTTCGCGCAGGCGATGGCGCCGGAGCAGGTCGAGGCGGTCCCGTTCGCGGACAAGGTCTCGGCGTCGTGGCATTCCGCGATGGACAACCATCAGGGCATGGTGCATCGCATAAAGGCGCTCACGGAGCTGAGCGGACGCCACACTCTGAGCGCGGCGGAGCTCGCCGAGCTTCAGTATGAGGTGCACAATCTGGCGTTCCAGCAGGAGGTCGTCGCAAAGGTCGCCGACAAGTCCTCTACCGCGATCCAGACGCTCATAAAGAACCAGTAGCATATTCTGTCCTGATCCGAATGTTTTGATACAATACGGACTTTATGCAAGGAGCAATGATGAAAAAGAACATGAAGAAAGCCGAAGCGCTGAATGTCACGCGCAAGATAATCGCCGCCCATCTCGAGGAGGGGGACCCTGTAAAGGATTCAGAATTGGGCATTCGCATTGATCAGACTCTCACTCAGGATGCGACAGGTACGATGGCGTATCTTCAGTTCGAATCGATGGACGTTCCCCATGTGCGCAATGAACTCGCCGTCTCGTATGTCGACCATAACACCGTGCAGATCGGATTCGAGAACGCCGACGACCACGACTTCCTTGCGTCCGTCGCAAAGAAGTACGGCATCATATATTCCAAGGCGGGAAATGGGATCTGTCATCAGCTCCACCTTGAGCGTTTCGGAAAGCCGGGCAAGACACTTCTCGGCAGCGATTCCCATACGCCCACGGGCGGCGGCATCGGCATGATCGCAATCGGCGCGGGCGGCATCGACATCGCAGTTGCGATGGCCGGCGGCGCGTTCCACATTCCCACGCCGAAGGTCCGCGGCATCAAGCTCGTCGGCAAACTCCCGAAGGGCACGAGCGCAAAGGATGTCATTCTCAAGGTGCTTTCGATCTACGGCACGAAGGGCAATGTCGGTTGGATCTTCGAGTATTTCGGACCTGGCGTGAAGACGCTTGACGTCCCCAGCCGCGCTACCATCACCAACATGGGCGCTGAACTTGGCGTCACGACGAGCGTGTTCCCGTCCGACGCGGTCACAAAGCAGTTCCTCGCCGCACAGGGGCGTGCGAAGGACTGGGTGGAGCTTGTTGCGGACAAGGGCGCCAAGTACGACGACACCGTCACGATCGATCTCTCAAAGATCGAGCCTCTCATGGCCGCTCCGCACTCGCCGGGCAACATCGTCACCGTGAAGAAGATGAAGGGGACGAAAGTCAACCAGATCATGATCGGCTCCTGCACGAACTCCTCCTACCGCGACATCCGCACCGTCGCTCTCGCGCTGAAGGGAAAGCATGTTGCGGATGATGTCGAGGTCGGCATCGCGTGCGGTTCGCGACAGGTGGTGAACATGCTGGCGGCGGACGGATCGCTGGCGATTCTGGTGAAGGCTGGCTGCCGCATACTCGAGAATGCCTGCGGCTTCTGCATCGGTGCGCACATGAGTCCGCGCACGGGCGCAGTCTCGCTCCGCACGAACAACCGCAATTTTGAGGGTCGCAGTGGCACGAAAAGCGCTCAGGTGTACCTCGTATCACCTGAGACCGCCGCCGCGAGCGCTCTCACCGGCAAGGTCGAGGATCCGCGCATGAAGCCGGTTGCGGCAGTGCCTGCGCCGAAGAAGTTCCCGATCGACGACGAAATGTTCCTCTACCGTAAGACGGCACGCAAGGGTGTGAGGGGTACGGAGATTGTGCGTGGTCCGAACATCGCCCCTGTCCCGAAGGGTGTTCCGCTCGCGGCGTCGCTCAAGGCCATGTGCGCGATCAAGGTTGAGGACAAGATCACCACAGACCATATCATGCCTGCCGGTGCGCGCCTCAAGTTCCGGTCGAACATCCCCGAGTACGCGAAATTCGTGTTCGAGCCATGCGACCCGAAGTTCCATGACAACTGTCTTGCGAACGTGAATGCGGGTTTAGCGAACGTGATTGTCGCCGGAGAGAGCTATGGACAGGGTTCCAGCCGCGAACACGCGGCCCTTTGCCCTATGTATCTTGGCGTCAAGGCAGTGCTTGCGAAGTCCATCGAACGCATTCATCGCGCGAATCTCATAAACTTCGGCATCGTGCCGTTCATATTTGACAACGCGAAGGATTATGATTCGATCAAGGCCGGGGAAAGGTTGGAATTTGTTGATGTCAGAAAGGCCGTCGAGGGCGACGGCAAGGTCACGATCAAGACTGGCGGCAGGACGTTCACAGCAACAACGTCGCTCTCCGGTCGCGAGAAACAGCTGATCCTTGCCGGTGGTCTCCTTGCCTCGCTCAAATGATAAGATTGAAATGCTAGACACGCGACAGATCAAGGATTGTGAGACCTGATCTCGTCGATTTTGTTCTGCCGCTGATTTTGAAGAATCCGTTTTTTTTTTTTGAGATAGCGTTTTCTGCGCTATCTCTTTTTGAATATGTGATCCTTGTCCGAAGCATATTCTCAAAAGACGGTAAAGCGAATTCTATGATGAATGAACCTGATGACAAGAATTAGTCCGAACCATATTCTCAATATGTATCCCGCTGCCGGCATTCTGAAAAATGTCAACATTGAATACGAGATGGTGCGCGACTACATCTATGAAAATGCAATGAGAATTCGCATCGGATCAATTCTTGCGCTCATCAAAACCACGCTGTTTCATGCAATCAGCTGTTGTACAAGCGCAGAGGTAGGTGGACAGGGCGACGGAATTCTTTCTTCCGTCGGCTGAGTTATGGTATAATTACGGTCTTGATAGGAGAAATGAGTATGGCCAAACTGACTGAAATCGCGTGGGAAAAGTTCGAGGCTCTTGCCTTGGAGGACAAGCGTCCGTATCTGGAGCGTTCCGTTGACGACAGCATGCCGTATCATACGCTTTTTGCACAGCAGTTTGACCGTCCTCTACTGGACAGGCTTGTCACTCTTTCGAACCGCATCAGGTTCATAGCGAAATCCCGTGAAGGATCGCTCTTCCTCAAGTCATCGTTGCCGCACAAGAGGGCCATGCTCTATTTTTCCCAACCCAGTTCTCGTACATTCCTTTCCCATCTTGCCGCCTGCCAGATCCTTGGTTTGACGACTGGGTCCGTTCGCGACGCGGCTACATCCTCCGAGTTCAAGGGTGAGTCCAGAGAGGATTCGATTCGCACCTTCAGCTCCTATTTCGATATGATAATCATGCGTTCCCCGGAGCAGGGGCTTGCGGAGAAGATGGCGTGGGAGCTGTCCAACAGCGACCGCCCCATCCCGATACTGAATGCCGGTTCAGGGAAGGACCAGCATCCGACACAGGCGTTGCTTGACATCTACACCCTTGTCCGGTCGTTTGAGACGAAGGGTGGCCTTGACGGTCGCACGGTGACCTTCTGCGGAGACCTTCTTCGAGGCCGTACGGTTCGTTCCCTCAGCTATCTGCTCACGAATTTCAGTGGTGTGAAGCAGATGTTCGTCGCTCCCAAGGAACTTCAGGTCCCGTCCGACGTGACGGCGATACTTGAGAAGAAGGGTGTTTCGTTCGAGATCACCGATGATTTGCGTGCCGCCACTAAAGTTTCGGACGCCATCTACATGACTCGCATACAAGATGAATGGGATAGTTCGTCGGGCGAGTCGGCCCGGATCGACACTTCGCGGTTCAAGTTTGGCGCCGAGGAGTTGGCGTGCCTTGGGCCGGACGGCATCATCATGCATCCGCTTCCCCGCAGGGATGAGATCTCCACCTGCTGCGACCGCGATCCACGCGCGATGTATTGGCGGCAGATGCGTAACGGCATGTGGATACGCACTGCGCTCATCGCCGCCACGTTTGGTCTGGAGGACCGTATACTCAACTGCGGATACTGAGGTCTCTGGGGAAGGGTTCGTTGCATAGATGGCGCAGAGTACATACACATACGAGCTTGATGATGAACAGCAGAACATGCTGCTTCTCGTCATGGAGGGCGGCAACTACAGAAAGCGTTCGGTGCCGTACTCCCTGATGTCGATAGAAGGCGACGGCTTCAACTGCACGCTTTACGCCAAGGAGAAGCACGGCAAGCGCAAATGCTGCATACAGGGGGGCAAGGCTGAGGATTTCGTGCTGTTCGTGCTGGAGCCGCAGGTGCTCGGAGCGGCGGCGCTTGGATACGAGGAGGTGCTTGATCCGGATCGGGACAAGCCTCACGGCGGCAGTGACGAATCGGGGAAGGGCGACTATTTCGGTCCGCTTGTGACGGCGTGCTGTTACGTGGACGAAAGGCTTGCGGCTGCACTGCGCGAGGCGGGAGTGAAGGACTGCAAGCAGATGTCCGACAAGGCGGTTCTCACAGTTGGCGCGAAGGTGCGTCAACTGCTTGGTCCACAGCGCTATTCCGTCGTGAAGATAGGTCCGGCGACATACAATCGCCTGTACGCCAAGATCAAGAACATAAACCGTCTGCTCGCATGGTCGCACGGGACATGCATCGAGGCTCTTCTTGAAAAGCAGACGGCGTGTCCGAAGGTGGTGGTTGACCAGTTCGCCCCTACGGAGACGGTTGTCAAGCGGGCATTGAAGGAGCGTGGGCGTAAGATCATTGTCGATCAGCACCACAAGGCCGAAAGCGATATAGCTGTCGCGGCGGCTTCTGTGGTTGCGCGCGAGCTTTTCCTGCGAGACCTTATAAAGGCGCTTCCAGAGTATGGCCTTGAGGCGGCAACCGTCGAGAATCCGATCGGTGCGATTCCGAAGGGATCGAGTGATCCGCGCATTCGGGAGCTTGCGGAGGCGTGCGTGAAGAGAAGCGGCCCTGTATGGATCATGAACCACTGCAAGGCGCATTTCCAGACTACGGACAAGGTGCTTTCCGCATGCGGATTCTCCCGCGCCGATCTGCCGCCGGAAGGTCAGGTGACTTCCGCCGTAAAGAACGCCAAGACCTGACGGCATGTTCAGGCTTCACTCCCGCGGTTTCCATCCGGGCGGCTCTGCCGCGCAGTTGTCCATGGACGGATGTGGATACCCATCCCGGTGTGGTATAATACGCGCTTCAGAATTTGAAAGGTTGACATAACATGAGTCTTTCCGTAGGAATCGTAGGTTTGCCGAACGTAGGCAAAAGCACGCTGTTCAATGCGCTCACGAAAAAGCAGCAGGCCGCAGCCGAGAACTATCCGTTCTGTACGATCGAGCCGAACTCCGCAATCGTGGAGGTGCAGGATGCGCGTCTCGAGGAGCTTGCGAAGATCGTGAATCCGGCGCAGATCATCCGCGCGACCGTGGAGTTCACGGATATCGCAGGTCTTGTCAAGGGTGCTTCCCGCGGTGAGGGACTCGGAAACAAGTTCCTCGCCAACATCCGCGAGTGCGACGCGATTCTGCATGTGGTGCGCTGTTTCGAGAACGATGACATCATCCATGTCCAAGAGGGCGGCAACAAGTCTGCGCCCATTGCTCCGGTGGATGACGCCGAGGTCATCGAGACCGAGCTCATCCTTGCGGACATGGAGCAGCTCCGCAAACGCTATGAACGCGTGAAGAAGGAGGCGCAGGCGAAACCGCCGATGCGTCCTGAGGCTGAGGCGTGCGCTGCGCTCCTCAAGCATCTTGAGGACGGCAACCCAGTAAGGAGTTTCCCTCGCTCAGAGGGCGACGCAATCCTTCCAGTTCTCAAGGATCTGCACTTCCTCACGGACAAGAAGGTCATATACTGCGCAAACGTCTCCGATGACAACGTCACTGGCGAGGGCAATCCCCATGTTACGGCCCTCAAGGAATACGCGTCCAGGCAAGGGTGCGAAACGGTTGTGGTGTGCGCCCAGATGGAGGCGGATCTTGCCGGGCTTACCGAAGAGGAATCAAAGGAGTTCCTTGCGAGTTACGGGCTGGAGGAATCCTCCCTTGATCGTACGATCAACCTTGCGTACAGCACACTCGGTCTTGCGTCCTATTTCACGGCAGGGCCGAAAGAGGCTCGCGCGTGGACCTTCCGCCGCGGCTGGAAGGCTCCGCAGTGCGCGGGCGTAATCCACACGGACTTCGAAAAGGGGTTCATCCGCGCCGAGGTCATCGCATATGACGACTATGTGAAGAACGGCGGTGTGGCCGGATCCCGTGCCGCAGGGGCATTGCGTCCCGAAGGCAAGGAGTACGAAATGAAGGATGGCGATGTAGTCGAGTTCCTCTTCAGCAAATAGCGGAACCTGACGCAATGCCGTCATTGTCCCAATGAATGCGAATTATGGTACAATACCGAACAATAATGAACAGGACAGTCTATAGAGTCGTTGTGGGCGTGATGTCGGCGGCGACTGTGCTTCAGGTCTGTGCCGCGCCTCAGCGTGTTGCAGGTTCGGGCATGGGAGGCTATTCGCACTGGGCCACCGACCAGTATCCAGGTTTTGACGGGCTGGACAATCTTCCGGTTCCTGAAAAGAAGGATAAAGGGTGGTTGGCGGAATGGTTTGGCATAGGCGCACCTGACGGCGCCACTTCCCTGGAGCAGTTCAGGATAGCGGAAGGCCTTGAGGCCGAAGGCGAATACAAAGATGCCGCAGAGGCCTACGATGCGCTTGTGCGTGAGTGGCCTGCTTCAGTCGAAGCCCCTGCGGCCCAGTTCCGCCTGGCCAGTCTGCTGGAGTCCCGTCTGGAGGAGTATGCCGATGCCTATGAGGAGTATTCCTATCTTCTTGATTTCTATCCCAAGGACTGCCCTTACGCGAAAGTTGTCGAGGCTCAGTACAGGCTTGTAAATCTGCTTCACGACACGCGCCGCGTGTTTCTCGGAATGAGCTTCACCGGAAACCGGGAGCTTCGCCAGAACTATGAGCGCATTGTCCGCCGTGCACCCGGCGCAGCATATGTTCCGGATGCAATGCTCAAGATCGCAGGGTTGCGAGAGTTGGATACTGATCATGAGGAGGCGATCAAGGTGTATTCCACGCTTCGCAGCCGCTATCCCGGAACCGCTGCTGCGCGGACCGCGCTCTATTGCGAGGCAAAGGCCCGGATGTGGCTTGTCCGCCGTCTGGCGTACAATCTTCCTCGCTGCAAGGATACGGAAAGCTATCTCAAGCTTGCCATGCGCAACGACCCCAGCCATCCTAACGCCGAAGAGATGCGTTCTTGGCTTTCGGAATTGAGCGATTATCTTGCCGAAGATGCTTGGACGCGGGCGAAGTTCTATGATACCAGGCAGCGTACGCGCCATGCCGCCATCGCGTCGTATGAGAAGTTCCTTGAGGAGTATCCCGATTCGTCTCATGCGGACGAGGCAAGTGCGCGGATTGGGCAGCTCAAGGATGAAAGAAACGAGGGAAAACAGAAATGAAGTCTCTGATGCTATCGGTGGCATCGATTGCCACAGTGCTGTTCTCGGGCTGTGCCGGATATCAGTGGGGCACGACAGTCCCAGAAGAATACCGCAAGGTCTCGGTGCCCGTGTTCGAGAATATGACAGCCGTTTCGGAGATAGGTCCGATCGTCACCCAGTATACGCTGCGTGAATTCCAGCGGGAGGGATCGTTCAGCATTGTGCGTCCGGAAGATGCGGCCATAGAGGTGCAGGGCGTTCTGCGCAGCATGTCACGCCAAGGTGTCGCCTATGATCGCGGGCAGGGAATGCGTGCGTCGGAATACAGATATGTTGTTGTCGCCGACGTTTCGTTTGTCGACAAGAGGAACGGCAAGGTGCTTCTTGAGCGCAAGGAAATCAAGGGTGAGACCACCTACCTCACCCAAGACGATCTACTCACCGGCCAGAAAAACGCCGCGTTCAGGATTGCGGCGGACATAGCGCGTCAAATTGTGAATGAAGCGGTCGCGCTTCCGTTCAACGGGGGGACGCGCACCGGCGCCGTAGAGGGTGTGCAGAAGTAAGATGCTTGCTGCGCTACAGAGGGGAATACCGCTTGCCCGACGTCCGTTTGAGGAATTGTCGCGTGAGCTTGGATGCGGCGAGTCTGAACTAGTCGCCTTTGCCGCCAGAATGCTGAAAGACGGCACGGCTCGCAGATTCGGAGCGGTCTTTGATGCGCGCAGACTGGGCTACACATCGGCGCTGTGCTGTGCGACGGTTGCCGAACCGGATGCCGCGGCTTTGGCTATAGTTGGATGCAAGGAGGTTACACACTGCTATCTGCGTGAGGCGCCCGGATGCCCGAATCTCTGGTGGACGTGGAGCGCTCCATCCGGAAGTTTCGATGCTTCGCTTGCAAAAGTGGATATTCCGTTCCATGTGCTTCCTGCCGTAAGGCGCTACAAGGTCGATGTGATGTTCGGGGCGGCGACGCGTGCCACCGAAGAGTCTACGGTGGACAGTCTGCCGTTTCCGGATGAGACGGAGCGCAGGATTATCCGTGCGCTTCAGGGTGAGACGGAGTTGCGCTCCGACTACTTTTCAGCGATTGCGGAAAAGGTCTGCGTGAAGGAGTGGGATCTTCTTGCAATTCTTGAGATGTGGCGCCGTCAGGGGCGTCTCAAGCGCATTGGACTTCTTCTTAATCACAGGAAGGCGGGTTATTCCGCAAATGGCATGTGCTGCTTCCGCATTGGCGGAAATGTCGTGGAGGCCGGACGCGCGCTTGCGGAGCTGGATTCCGTCACGCATTGCTATGAGCGTCCGGCATGCAAGGCGTTTCCGTATAACCTGTATGCGATGATACATTGTGCGTCCATGGACGAGGCGGAGGCGGGGTTTGAGACGTTGAAGTCGCGCCTGGCGGCGCTTGAGCGGCCGCCGTCGGATTCGGTGATGCTCATTTCCGCAAAGGAGTACAAGAAGACGTCCATGTCATTCTACGAGTGAGGGCAAAACCATGGTTTCACATCAGACAATCCCCGTCGGCGCCTACGAGGCGAACTGCATCGTCCTCTGGGACGGCGCCGAAGCGCTTGTCGTCGATCCCGGACAGGACGCCGACCTGATCCTGGCGTTCCTATCAGACCGCAATCTCGCCCTGCGCGCGGTTCTGCTTACGCACGGGCATTTCGACCACGTGAACGGAATCCCCGGCATCCTTGCGCGGTATCCTGGCGTTCCCGTGTATGCGCATCCTTCGGACTGGGTCATGTTCGGACATCCCATGAACCGCAACCCTCCGGGTTATCCGGGCGTTGGCAGACCCTCGGATCTCAGGGACATACGCGATGCGGCGAAGGATTTCCCGGCGTTTGGGTTTCAGGTGCTTGAGACTCCCGGACATACGCCAGGCAGCGTGTGCATAATGACCGGAGATCTTCTCCTTTCCGGCGATACGCTTTTCGCCGGTTCATGCGGACGTACCGATTTTCCCGGCGGAAGCATGGCCGACATGCGCAGATCCCTGGCGGCGCTGGCGCAGCTGCCGCCAGAGACGCATGTCATTCCAGGACATGGCCCTTCGACGACGATAGCACGTGAGGTCGCATCCAATCCGTTCATGGAGCGGTGAGAAAACCAGACGCGAAATATGGTATCATATCCGCAGAAAGAACAAAGGAGAATGGAGATGGCAGAGAAGAGGAAAAGCGGTTTTGTTCGCAGGCTTGTCAAGTTCATTGTGTATTCAGCCATCGGGCTGCTTGCGTTTGCGCTTCTGCTTGCGGCCACACTGCCGCTATGGATCAGTCCTGTGGCAACCGCCGTTGCCGGGCGCGTGGTGCCTGGCTATACCGGTACCGATTTCCGGATTGACGGCTTTTACGTCAATCCATATTCTGGCGCTGTCCGCATTAATGGCGTTAAACTGTCGAACCCGCAGGGATTTGGTGAGGCCGCGGCCTTTTCGCTGTCCAGTTTCAGTGTTGATCTTGCCGTCGGTTCACTTTTCTCCGATACGGTTCTTGTGAAGGAGATTGTCATAGAGGATCCTTTCGTAAGTTATTATTCCCATGACGGGAGTAACAACTTTGACGTTATCCTTGCCAACGTCGAGAATGCCAAGGGGGCAAAGGATGAAGATCGGCCGCCTAGGACTGAAGAGCCGGAGTCAGACGCTCCGGGGAAGAAGGTTGTCATAGAGCGTCTGCGGATTAACGGCACGAAGGTCAAGCTCATGAAGTCGAATCTGATGCCTCCGTTCATGGTGCCGCCATTGGAATTGACTGATATCGGCAAGAAGTCCGGCGGGGCAACCCTTGAAGAGGCCTGGGCGCAGATTGCGAATGGCGTCATGAAATCCATGTCTGACGCAGGGGACGGCATTGGCGCTCTCGGCGGAATTCTCGGGAGCGGCGCGAAAGACGCTTCCGGTAAATTCAGTGCGGGCATGGAAGAGCTGACATCTATTGTCGGCGGTTTCGGTGATGCGATAAAGCCGGCAAAGTCGGACAGGAAGGTCTCCGAATCCGGAAAATCCGGCGGCAATGTGGTTTCTAAGACGTCGGATGCCGCAGTGAAAACTATAGGAGCCATTGGCGATACCGCCAAGAATGCCATCGACGTTGTTGGAGACACGACAAAAGGCACGGTAGATGCGGTCAATGATACGGCCAAGAAGGCGACAGAGGGTGTTAAGAAACTCTTCAAGGGGTTTGGGAAGCAACAGTGATGACGCATCTGATCGGCATAGGCGGAGTAGGGATGAGTGCGCTCGCAGAGGCGCTCATCGCGCTCGGACATGCCGTCTCCGGCGCGGACCGTTTTGTCGGAGCCGTTGACCGCAAAATGTTGCCTCCAAGCATTGCGAGACTGGAGGCATTGGGCGTCAAGGTGTTCCCGGATGATGGAAGCGGCGTTGATGGATCTGTTGAACGCATTATCGTGTCGACAGCGATAGAGGACGACAATCCGGGACTTGTGAAGGCCCGGAAGCTGGGGATCCCCGTTGTTCACCGGGCGACGGCGCTTGCAGACTCGCTTTCGCGGTTCAGGCTTGTGGCGGTGGCCGGTACATGTGGAAAATCCACCGTGACTGCAATGCTCGCACATGTGCTCAAGTCCTGTGGGATGGAGCCGTTTGCGGTGAACGGGGCGGCTGTTGTCGGATGGAACGGTTCGGTCCTGTCTGGTGAAGGGCGATATGCCGTTGCGGAGGTGGACGAGTCTGACAAGTCTTTGACGGCGTTCCGTCCATACGCCGCGGTGATTACGAACTCCAGTTCCGACCACTATTCCAAGGAAGAGATGGATTGCGTCTTTGATGATTTCATCAAAGATGTGAAGGGACCGGTAATTGACGGCCGAACCGGCCGCCATGATGCGGATTCGTCACTTCCAGGGGCTCATAACAGGCAGAATGCGGGACTGGCCCTGGCCATGGCAGTAGCTCTTGGCGCGGATGAGGCGAAGGCGCGTGCCGCATTGATGGATTTCCCCGGCGTTGAACGCCGGATGCAGCGGATAGGGAGCTGTTGCGGGGCTGAGGTGTACGATGACTATGCGCACAACCCCGAAAAACTGCATGCCATGCTTACGACGTTGCAGAACCGCAGCATTAGAGGCGTCGCGGTGCTGTGGCGTCCGCATGGATACGGGCCGCTGCGCAAGATGATGGATTCCCTGGCGGATATGTTCAACGACACGCTGCGTCCGCAGGATAGGCTTTTGCTTTTGCCGGTGTATGATGCGGGCGGCACGGCGGATCGCAGCGTGAACTCGGATGCGCTTGCGGCGAGGATTGAGAATTCGGTTTGTGTAGAAACTCCAGATGAGGCAATTGTGCTTCTGAAGGCGCAAGCGTCGGCGTTCGGCGCAATTGTAACGGCAGGTGCGCGTGATCCCGTGTTGCCGGTGATGGCGCGGAACCTCGCAGGAAAGGAATGATGATGAGAAAGATATTGTTTGGCTTGATGGCGGCCGCCATGGTCGTTGCCCCTGCGTTTGCGCAGGATGCCGAGAGACCCAAGAAGAAGATGCCGTCTTCTCCCAGGTATTTCACATCCCTCAAGGCCGCCACGAAAGAAGCGCAGAAGTATGACGCACCGATCTTCGTTGCGGCGGTTGGAAAGGGAACTCCAGCCGAAGAAGTCGTCAAGGATCTCACCAGGCACAAATTCTTCAAGGAGCTTGCCGCAAAGGGCTTTTTCGTGTACACGATGCGTGTCGGCCTCAGCAAGAAGGAGAAGGATATCGACGGGCGTTCTCCGAAACCGCTCTATGACAGACTCACCGCCGACGAGCGGGCCCTTCTTGATGTGATTTGCCCACCGGACGACAAGGTTCGCAAGCTTCCCTTGTTCGGTATGGTGACGCCTGACGCCAAAGAACTCAAGATCAAGGTCGTGGACATGCCGCGTCCTCCGTCTCCCAATGCCGAGTATTATGGACAGTATCTGCAGAATCTCCAGTCCGCCGCGCAGGCGTACGGAATTGACATTGAGATGTCCAAGGCGATGGTCAAGTACATAGAGAATCCTCCGCCGGAAAAGAAGAAGAAATAAGTCCATGAAAAGCCTTTGCGAATATCCAGACAGCCGTCTTGTGTCCGGTGACGCGGCAGCATTCGCCGCCGCTCGCCGCCGGTTTGACGCGCAACCGGTTGATGATCTGCGTCTATCCGATGTTTCCGGATGGACCGAAAGACGTACGACGCTGGCCGGCGAGGCAAGTGTCTCGGGCGTCGGCACGTTCCGCGGAAGCGAAAGGCGCACCATCACGTTCGCCCCGTCGGAGAGGCCTGGCTGGTGGATTCGTCGTACGGATATGCCGGAGCAGTTGGATACAGCCGTAGATATCGCAAATCTGTGGACGAGTGCGCGGAATCTCGTGCTCCGCAGCGGTTCACCGCACAATTACCTACGCATGGTCGAGCACATAATTGCGCTCAAGGGTGGATTGGGTCTGGACAATGTCGTAATCAAGACGAACTCCGGAGATCCGCCGCTTTTCGACGATTCTTCGCTTCCGCTCGTAAAGGCGGTGGAAAATGCAGGAATCGTCGAGACCAGCCAGAGCGCGACGTATGTGACCGTAAAGGAGCCTCTCGCCTTTTCCGGTACGCGTGGAGACTTCCTGATGTTCCTCCCCGATGACGGCTCTCGCAGGCTCCGACTTGACGTCGCCATCAATTGGCGCACGATCATAGGCGATCAGCGCATCGTGTTCGATGTTACGCCGGAGACGTTCCGCTATGGCGCGTATGCGCGCACGAATGCGACGCATCGGCAGTATCAGCTCGCAAAGACGGTCGGTTGGCTGTTCGCCGACACCCGCAATCTCGGCTACGACAAGAACAACATTCTTATACATGGCCGCAAACGCTGGTATGGCGAGCCACGCTTCCCGTTGGAGGGGACCGATCGTTTCCTGGAGCCGGTATGGCATCGTGCGACGCTGGATCTGTTGGCGGCGCTTTCCCTCACCGGGCCAGACCGCTTTGTCGGTACGGTCGTCTCCTATCGTGCGGGGCACACGCAGGACTGTGACGCCGTAAGATATCTCTACCGGCACGATCTTCTGAAGCGGGCGTAGACCGGCATCCGGTAACGGCACTTGAGGTATGTCGGCTCAGGACGTTGTGAACATCCGGTCGGATTGCATATTTTCGTCTTTGGACCATCCTTTTTGTCGTGTCAGGTCTTGTGAAGCTCTAATCCTGCGCCATGACCGAGTTCGTGGCGTAGGATCATCCGGACTGGAACGCCAACCGATGCATTTCGGAATTCCGTATACTGGTTGCGGAAATCACTTTGTTTTTCCTTGTGTACATGATACAATGCAGGCGTCGCGATGGTTGTTGTCTGCCGCACGGCGGAGCTGCCGCGACAATGCAGCGACCGAAAGGAGGATGTCATGAAGAGAGTAACAACAGTATCGTTCATTCTAGTGGCGGCAGCCGTCTCCGCAGGAGACATCAGTCTTCCGCAGCCAGTGACGCGTGGCGGCAAATCGCTTATGCAGGCGTTGTCTGAACGCAAATCCACGCGAGATTTCGCTGCGCATGATGTTCCGCTCCAGACGCTTTCATCGCTGCTCTGGGCTGCGAACGGAATCAGCCGTCCGGATGGACGCCGCACTGCGCCCACCGGCTTGAACGTGCAGGATATCGATGTGTATGTGATGCTTCCGTCGGGGGTGTACCGGCATGATGCCAGATCGAATGTACTGACCCTGGTCAACCCTGGCGATCACAGAACTGCGGCGGGGAAACAGCCTTTCACGCATACTGCACCGGTCAATCTGTTCTACGTCCATGACCGTATGCGCGGCATGAAAGCGGATGAGGCGAACACCCAACGTTATGCCGGCATACATGCAGGTGCCGTCATGCAGAACGTATATCTGTTCTGCGCCAAAGAAGGGCTTGCAACGGTCGCACGGGCGAACATCGACTACGATGCCTGCGCAAAGGCCCTGAAACTCAATGCAAATCAGAGGGTTGTGCTGGGCCAGTCAGTCGGCTATCCGCCGAATGACGGATACATCGGCAGACAGGCCGCGATCAGGACTGCGCTTGCGCACGCGAAGTTCAATGAAGCGGATGTGCGCTGGCTCAAGTGCGAACTCGACAGGGATGATGGCGTAATGGTGTACGAGATCGAGTTCAAGAAGGACGGCTTCGAATACGATTACGACATTGATGCGAAATCCGGCACTGTGATCAAGGCAAAGAAAGAGCGTGACTGACCGGCAGGCGCACTTCGTGCGGCAGGGAAGGTCCGCTCGCCAGTCGACTGGCTTGCAGGCGGACTTCTTCTCTGAATGCGCGTGCTTCTCCTCGGGCGTACGCTGTCTTTGCCAGAGAAGAGGACGCACTGCGTCTTTGAGATTTCGAGGGAGGTGGTAGGAATCCAGTCCAATTTCGCCGACGGAACGTTGACAGGCGCACCGAACAAGTGCGCGCGTAGGGAGACCCCCGAAAACACCTTCCCGGTCGGAACAGAAAAAGTTGGTCGCCGGACAAAGTAAATGCAACTATGGGCAGGTTAAATGCAAGGTAGGTTATTGATTTGCATTTAGTTTGCCTTGTTGCATTTAACTTATGCCAAAAATCCGTTGATTTGCGGTCCATTGCAT
>SUVZ01000029.1 GCA_015061765.1 Lentisphaerota bacterium | reverse complement strand
GGCTACCGTCGTTGCGCCCATTCCCGGAATGTCCGCATACGAAAGGCGACAGAGTACGCCATCCTTGTTCAGGGAATCACCCCAGCCGCTTCCGAGGATTATAGCAACATCCGGCGGCAGCCTGAAGCATTCGTCAGGCAGGAAATCCGCGGCCTTGTCGAAAATGTCAATGTTCATCGGTACACCTCCTTAAGCTCTGTCGAACACCACTGCCTTGCCCATGTCGGGAGAAAGGACGACATGGGCGCCCGCCGCAACGCCAACGACGTTGCCGGCACCGTGCTGGACGCGCACCGTAACCTTCACGCCGCGGTCCTCCGTGACGCAATGGACGAGCGTCTCGCTTCCCAGCGGCTCGATGAGATCAACCGTCGCCGGCAGCCCCCTCCCGTCCGCATTGCCGCCGGCGGACATCCTGATGTTTTCGGGACGCACGCCAACCGTCCTGCCCAAATCAAGGATGCCGGGAGGGAAAAGGTTCATCGGCGGCGTCCCGATGAACGAGGCGACGAACGTGTTCGACGGACGCTCATACACCTCCATCGGCGGTGCCGCCTGCTGGATGCGGCCGCCGTTCATCACGACGATGCGCGTACCCATTGTCATGGCCTCCGTCTGGTCATGCGTCACGTATATCATCGTGGCTCCGAGACGGCGGTGCAGACGCACAATCTCCGCACGCATCTCCACGCGCATCTTTGCGTCGAGATTCGAAAGCGGCTCGTCGAAAAGGAACACGCTGGGATTGCGCACGATGGCGCGGCCGAGCGCAACTCGCTGACGCTGCCCGCCGGAGAGCGCCTTCGGCAGGCGTTTCAGGTATGGCGTAAGGCCAAGCGTCTCGGCGGCGGCGGAAGTGCGACGGAGGATCTCGTCCTTGGGTATCTTGCGGAGCTTCAGGGCGAACGAAAGGTTCTCCTGCACCGTCATGTGCGGATAGAGCGCGTAGTTCTGGAACACCATCGCGATGTCGCGGTCCTTCGGCGGCAGATTCGTCACGTTCCGCCCACCGATGGATATCTTCCCGGACGTGGGTAGCTCCAGCCCCGCAACCATGCGGAGCGTAGTCGACTTTCCGCAACCTGACGGACCCACCAGGACCAGGAATTCGCCGTCGGCAACTTCAAGCGAAAACCCGTCCACCGCGGGCGCGTCGCCTCGCGTGTAGATCTTGCTCACTCTATCGAATACAACCGTTGCCATAAACAACCGTGCATTTTACCACAAATCCTCCCTTCCACACATTCATCCGACAATGAAAAAAAATAATAAAAAAGCGTTGACTCCAAAAATGGGATTTGAGATAGTTCCATTGCACGTCACATTATCGCGGGGTATGTCACATCATCTCTGGCTCTCGATCTAGATCGCTGCTCCGGGCGGTCCGGTGCGCGATGAACCGCAATCAAGAGAAGAAGGAGGTACGACATGACTATTACGGCAGATGCCCTACGCTCCGGCATCAGGGAGATGTCCGCATATTCGCGGATATCGATCGAAAACGACAAACTCGGCAAGGCTGGCTTCAGGCAGAGCATTGCGTGTCACTTCAACAAAGCCGAATCGCAAAGACTGAATCAGGATACGATCAACGCGTTGAAAACCGCCGTGCTGAACGATCCACGCTACTCCGGCATACAGGACAAGGTAGATGCCGTATTCGACGGACTGGGCTCAAAACACGCAATACGCGCAAAGGACGTCAAGAAGGCATTCTCGGATCTGGACAAGTGCGCATTCAAGACGGAAGCCGGCAGGAGGTCCTTCCTCGTCCAGGACATAAAGATGCGACTGATGGCGGGTACCTTTTCATCGTCAAACGCAAAGACGGGAGCCGGCGCAGATGACGCATGGGCGTTCAGCTTCAAAAACGAATGGAAGTCCGGCAACGGCATGGTCGAAGACTATCAGGACCTGATTCAATGGGCGCAACACTTCAAGAAACTTGAACCGCTTATGGGGAAAATGGTGGACGTGCTGGCTGAGCGCAGGGGCGGCGTCCAGAACATCACCGCCGCTGATGCCAGAGAACTATCCTGGCAGGTCCACTCAATGCTGGCATATATCGGCAAGTCGATCACCAATTCTTCAATCAGCGAAAAGCACTACTACGCTGCGTTTAAGATGACGGCGAACATTCTGGCGAACTCGCCAAAGGCCTTGTCTACGCCTCTTGCGGCGCTGCAGACAGCCGACGAGATCTATGAGGTGCTGAACAAGCTCGCGGCTTTCGAGAATTCGTTCGACGGAAGCAAGTTCGCCGTCGAGAATGGAATAGCGTGGATGGATGCGATGTGCGCCCCGCTGAGCGACACTGACTCGACATTCCTGCCGTTCGTCGAGAACCACATGGATTTTGAATGCGCGCTGAAGCTTGGATTGCCCCCCGACAAGGCTCGACGGCTGACGTCTCTGGCCTGCTGGGAATTCTATAGAACATCAAGGACGACCGACATGGCGCACGAGCTGCTGGACGCCAACTCCTTCCCACGCCAGTTGCTGAACTTCCCCGATCTGGCGAAAACGGATTTCGAATACCGCAATGTCGTCCCGTTTCTGGGGAAATTAGACAGAGATAATGTCGAACCGGACATCCGGAACCTGATACTTGAATCCATGTCGGCAACTGTCCGAGAAGTAGGGAAACTTCCCGACAGCGGGAGCGTGGAGACGGTTACCAGCAATGGCGAACATCTCAGGCTCGAATGGTCTCTACAGCACGGAATCTCCGGAATCCGCTCCATTGACCAATTCGATCAAGTAGCCTGAATCGCCTTCAGAGGTATTTGCCCGTCATTTGAGATCGACATCTCGGGTGTACACCTGAGATGATGGGCCAATGGTGCCGTCTGCCATTACATCGAAGGTTGCGTGGCAGCCAAGCGGGCGACAAACAACCACTCCCGACTTCTCACCTGTCGAACAATGAAACAAACTCCAGCCATGACGCGACAATGGAATCGAAGCCGGAAGCGTCCCTCTGCGCAACATACGAGACATCGCCCTTTCCGGGAAGTATCACGGTGCGGCCATCTTCAACAACCGGAGACATCCTGCGCAGAACTTTTCGGGCCTCCCCCAATACATCGATTCGGGATGCGGCAAACGGCAGCTCTATCCGCTTGGCCCCGAAAGGAATAATCTCCTCTGAATTTCCTTCTAGAGGAAGCCTTACACATATGCCATCTGTCGCACCACCGGGGAAATCAGTGAATCGACCGCGGCCATTCAAATACACATAATCCGGCGAAACCGCAAATTCGGCGCGACATCCGTTCCGTTCTCCTATCCAGACACAGACTTTCCTGTCTCCAGAAAGCGCAAAGAGTCCATTCGGCGGCAATTCAACCTTTTTTCCGTCCATACCAAAAGACATCCATACGTCCGAAGAACCGTTTGCCGCCGTAACCGTGCCGTCCGAATAGCATGCAACCACCTGCATCTTGTCGCAATTATCCGACAGCAAAGCCTCTTCCGTCGTCAGCAGACGCCCGTCTCTTGACGCATACCGGATTGCCTTTACATCTGCAACCGTATACCGCGCGGCAATCGCCTGCATGAGATAGTAGCTTCTGAACTCATCCTCGCCCACCTTTATATCCTTGTAATGACGCTGGGCGGCATGTCTTTCGGGGAGGAGATATCCGGGATGCCCGAATGCCACTGTCGCCGCAAAGAAACGATCTAGCGCAATGCGCCGGTCAGCAGGCTTCGTGCCTGGAGTGTTGTAGAAATGCGCATCTATCATTCCCATGCCGAAGTTGCACTCCAACGGATGCATTCGAAACAGATCAAAGTCTACAAGCCAAGGTCCGGAAGCAAGGTCGTAAACCCTGTCCTGCGCATAGTTGCCGTCCGTAAGCCCCGAATAGAACCAATGCGCCGGCCCTTCGGAATACACCGGACCTCCCCATATTCTCTTCTGCAGAAGCATAATCTCGCCCCATGCGTAGAAGCCGGCCGCGAATGTTCCCGCCCCGGGAACGCGATGATCGTAATCCGTCGCGTCCCACGGACGCATGCAGGTGTGAACATCGCAATAGCCGCAGTTGAAGCGGAACTTGCGCTGAACCTCGGGCGCGATCTTCTCGCACATCGAAACGGCCCACGCAGGTTTCGCGCGCCAGCAACGGCGCCACGCAGGCGTCAGCAGGCACTCTCGGTCCCAGTCCCGACGCATTATGCTGTCTTCGCTCCAATATTCGTTCACCGTGGCAAGATCGATGTAGTTGTTGTAAGGTCCATACACATAGCCAAGCTCATCCATCATCGCTCTGGTATATTTCGCCTGAACCTCATCCCCGCCACGGCTTGGTTCTGTGCGTGTGCGGAATGCGTAACTCTGCTCTTCATTCCGCCGCCACATCGTTTCATGATCGGTGATGATTACCTTGGATATACCGCGCCGCTTGAGAGAACGCCAGTATTCCAGATCCTTCTCACGGTCGACAACTCCATACTGACGCCACAGATGCGACCCTGTTACATGTTTCCATGGAGACGGGGGATTGGGAATTTCCGGAAGGACAGACGCGACATTTGATCCGAACGACCATATGAAACGCTCATAAACGGCATTGCGCTTCCCGTCGGTCTTGCGCAGATAGCGCACACCTCCGTTGAGCGCGGCGGCATTTGAGACGGCGAACATTGTGGAAGCGTTCGACTGCGTCCAGTCCGGCGTAGCCGCAACGAAAACAGAACGCCCTGCCGTTCTCCAGCCGATGACGGCGGGGCGGGCTTCACGCGATTTCTCACGGTATGTGTAGAATGGGAATACGCTCCGGACTGCATCAGACGGCAGCCCCTCCAATGTCCCGAAGCGAACCTCTGCCGTCGATTCCGCTTCATTGGGGATTTCAACGTCCGCGATAAGCGTGTTGCCGCGTCTTGAGAAACTCACTTTGGCGACATCCGCCGCCGCATCGGGAAACACACCGCCGCCATGCGCGAGTGAAATCCAATCCCCTCCGCCGATCCTGAACGCAAGACCGTCCCAGCGGGCAGCATTCCCCTCCGGCAGACGGAATTCAAGGTTTTTCTCCGCCTTCACGAACGCCGCCGGCGGTAAAACCGTATCCGCCGACACCGGGAACGGCAGTCTGCCGCTGCCGGTATTCATCCCCTGTGAAGCTTTCGGAAAAATAACCGCCCCGCGTTTCGGACGCGGCTCAAACGAAAGCGGTTTCCATTCCTCCTTAAAGACGGCAAGAGAGTTGAAATCAAGTTCACGGAAAGCTTTGTTCCACCCCCCATGGACGCAAAAGCCGTCGAACCGGCAACCGGCTTTGGCACGATGCTGCAACTTATGCGGTACACGGCCGTGGAATTTGTACCATCCCTTATGGTGGACGTGCCCGAGATTGACGGAAAAACGCTTGCCCGCAAGGTCGATGAACTGAAGATCGATCGTCACCGACGGTGTCGAGGGGTCGCGTCCGAAAACGTTGTTGCCGAAAACCCAGCAGCTTACGGCGTCGAAATCATTGGTGACCGGGATCGGCTTAGGCGGACGCACAAAAACCCTGGGCTTATCCTTGCCACCAAGGGAACGATAGCGAAGACGGGCGACACCGTCGCCGAAAAGAAGCCTTGCGGTGGCGCGGGTAAAAGTGGCCTCGGCGTTCTCGCCGGAAACCCGCCACCCCTTCCCGGTCGTTAGCGCGCAAAGCGCCGGGCGGTCGTCTTCCGTCCGCCCGGCCCATTCCATTTCGTACGGACGGCGGGTATCGGCAAAAACCGAAAGCGTCCCCGCCGCCAAAATCGCCGCCAAAATCCGCATTATTTAGCGCCTGTCGTGCACTTCACGCGGAAGCCGTAATGTGGCAGATCTTTGTTATAGATTGCGTTCGACCTGTAAGCAGAACGCACAGCTCCTGACTTATCATTCCACGATCCACCCCGAAGAACCTGCCGCCGACGGGTTCCGCCTCCGGTAGCACTGCCATCAACATCGGAACTTGCCATTATCGGCTTGCCATTAGCCGAACTGATATCCGCTTTATACATATCAATGCACCACTCATACACATTTCCATGCATATCATAAAGTCCGAAAGCATTCTTGCCGTAAGACCCTGCAATAGCGGTTCCACTTGCGGGAGTAAGCGCCATCAATTCCTGAGAAAAACTTATACGAGGATCTACTGCCTCAGAGCTTGTTTGTTTTCTTTCCTGATTTAACATATATCGACCAGGAACATACTTATCTACTTCTACAACCTCACCATCACCCCAATATCCTTCTCCATTGCCAGCGCGGCAAGCATACTCCCATTCAGACTCACACGGCAGATCAAAGTCGATCATGTCCCCTGAAAGCGCCCTCAATGACGCCAAGAAGGATCCTTCACAAGGATTTTCCGGAAGATTGTCTTTATATTCGTAAGCATCATCGCTCGACGGGACTACTGTACGAATCATCTGATACGAGACACTTTCCACCGGACGCATCGCGCCTTCAACCGTGAATGCCGACGGATTCGAACCCATAATCTGCATCCACTGCGACTGTGTCACTTCGAAAACACCAATGTAATAATCGTTGTTCAGCGTAGCGCTGTGAATCATCTCATTCGCATTACGTCCTGCTTCCGCCACGCTGCCCATCGTGAAGACGGCGCCGTTGGCGGGAATCTTGCGCATCACGAGACGTGTTGTGCGGTAGTCGGGATTGGTCAATAGTCCGCCCGGCAGGAACTCTTCGGCAGGATAGTAGGAAACGCGCTGGTTCGATGTGGCAGCAAGGTCGAAGACCATGTAGTCCGGCGCGGCGTTCGTCGCCCAGGCCGTCACCACAGCACGGGCTCCATTTGCCGGCACACGACTGTCAACCCACGCGCTGCGGTCAGGCCGCCATGTGATGGTGTGCACATCATCTGCATCACCTTCAACCACTTTCCATACGTCGCCTTTGGGAACTCCGGATTTGACCCCGGAAATATTTTCGCCGCCTATCGACACCCAAGCGCCGTCCGTCGTGTTCGTCTGAATGTCAAGCGTGACAACCGCCGGGGCGTTGGCGAGCTTGTAGGTTATGGTGACCGTACGGTCCTGTGCCTGTGTCATCGTGACATCCGTCACCGACGGCACAAAAGCGGCCCCGAAGGCAAATGCCGGAACAGCAATGCAGATGGGTAAAAACGTCTTTGCTATTTTTTTTTCCTTCATGTTTTTCTCCTTTTTTGCGATAGTATCACCGTAAAATCATGTACATTCCTATGGGCTTGCTTGCATCAAGACCAGAAGTGTTGGATTCCTCGCGACTCACGCCCGAAAACCAGACTTCCGTTTCAGCCTGACACATCCCGCTTGCCCTGCCCGACAGAAGCAGATCCGTGGCATCGGAGTTTCCGGGATAGGAAACGGTTGGAGCGGGTTCTTTCTTCAGATAAACATAATCTTCGGCATAAAGCATCATGGAAATGAACGCCGCAGCCGCGATTGACACAAGTTTTCTCATCAAGGTTGCCTCCTTATTTTATCGTTTCATTTGGGCTGATGCACAACCAATCCGTCATTGGTGTCATCAACATCAAAGAATGCAATACGCTCATATCCACGGCGTTCCGGCTGATGGATCACCAGCTTGAGCTGGCCCTCAAATGTGCGGAACAGCATGCCGTGTCCGCCGTTCTTCTCGAAGATAGGCCGCTGGTTGATCCACGGCCCCTCGGCTCTTCCGCTCGCGGATTCGCAGCTGAATACAGTGTAGTTCTTGTTGTAGAACGGACTCCAGATCATGTACAGTTTTCCGGTCTTGGGGGATCGGTAGCAGAAGCACCCGTCAGTCACGTGTCCGGCGCCAGGTCCGGCGGCGCGAGACTCGAAAAGCACTTTGGGCTCGCCTATGAAGCGGGAAAGATCGGGCGACATCTCCGCAATGTCGATGCGCCCCCACTTCGTCTGAGGCCATTCATGACAAAACACCATGTAGGGTTTGCCCTGATCGACAACGAGCGAACCGTCTATCGCCATCCATTTGCGCGGTGTGAGCGAGCCATCGGCAACCGGCACGAACGGCCCTAAAGGAGAATCGGATTTATAGACCCAGGTTCCGCGCCGGACAAGCCCGAGATTGTCTTTTGGCTTCCAGTTCGGATCGTCGGTCATGACCTTGATGTCATCGTCCGGCGACGGATGGAATGAAAGCGTAGTGAAAAGATAATACTTTCCTTTATATTTGTGCAGCTCTGGCGCCCACACCGTGCGGCAGCGCAGATTGGTAGGAACGCTCATCACCTCCTTGAGCGGCGACCAGGTTTCCAGATCCTTGGAAGTGCGCACGTTTACGCCGCGCGCGAACGGCACGTCGAAATACGGCGACTTGGTTTCGTAGAGATAGTACGTCTTCGTCTCGGGGTCGGCGAATACGTACGGGTCGCGGATGCGGAACTCGCTGCGGTGCACGGGGCGCTTGTACTGCGCCTCAAGAGCCTCCAGGCTTTTGACGACACCATCCGGATCCGAGGTGCGGATGTACTTTGCCCCGAGTTCGACCGCCGCCTGCACATCGACAAGATTGGTGCAGTTGAATATCATCTTTACGCCGAAATCATGGAGCGGAATGTCGAAAGCATCACCGAGCACGGCGGAGGTCTCGACATATTCGGCACCCGCCTCGATAGCGCGGTTTGCATGGGACTTCCATTCTAGACGGAACGGACGCGAGCGTATCTCACGCGATTCATCGACAATCTTGCGGTCTTTGACCCTGACTAGCGCCTCCTCGGGCTTTTCAGGAGCCAACCAGGTTGCCGAAGCGCGAAATTCGCCGGCACGAAGTTCAATCACATTGCACCCGTTCTTAAGGTGCACGCCTTTCCATTCAACCACCTTCACGGAATCTGGTCTGGCCACCCCTATCTTCTCACCATTGACATAAAGTGCGACATCGCCGACATTGGAAAAGCCGGTTATATCTACGCGCATTGCATCGGCGCGAACCATCCGCGAACCGCAAAGATGCAAAACCTGATCAGAGCTCCAGTTAGCCTTATAGAACCAAAACGCATCCTTGCGCGTTTTATGGTCGCGGCAGACAAGACCTTTATCGTTGATTCCGTCATGATCGCCTTCCGTGCGGTTATCGGCGGCCGTATCGAACATCATCCACGCGAAGGTCCCCCACACGCCGGGATTACCCTTCATCTGGCGATAGGCGGCGATATGGTGGCGCGTCTGATATTCCTCGGGGTGGAAACGCGCGGAAGTGCGCGGACGCTTCACCGGGTTGGTGTGGTGATATACCGACGCCCCGGCACCGTATTCGCTCACCGCCACCGCTTTGCGGCCTGACGCCGCAATGTGGCGTTTGATCTCCGCCGCATGACCGGAGGACTCGCCGCGCGACCATCCGGGATAGATGTTTATTCCCAGCGCATCCGGGACGCGGTTCAAGGCCATCTGGTCGATGCGGCAGGTGGCGGCCACCATCGGCCGTTTCGGATCAAGCCCTCGCAGAATCCCCCTCGCGTCGCGCAGGAGCTTAAGCGTAAACGGCTCGTCTTTGCGGTCGACATGCAGTTCGTTGTATAAGCTCCACATCACAATCGACGGATGATTGCCGAGCTGCGCCTGCATTTCCCGGAGACACCGGAGATAATTTTCCCGATATGCCTCGATAGGCGAAACAAAATCCGTGGCCGGCAGTTCGCACCAGGCGAGAAGTCCCTGCCGGTCGCACTCGGCGTACAGATTGTCGCTATGGGGGTAGTGGGCCGTTCTCACGCCGTCCGCACCCATTTCCTTAATCAGCGCAACCGCCTCGCGTTCGTCTTCGCGTGAAAGCGCCCAGCCTTTGCCCTTCTTATCCTGATGGTAATTGACCGCACGGATCTGCCGCTTTTTGCCGTTGAGATAAAAGTGTCCGTCGGCGCGAAATTCCGCAGTGCGGAAACCAAACTGCGTTTCAACCATATCAACCCACGTACCTTGGCGGACGGTCGTGCGCAAAGTGTAGAGATTGGGAGTTTCCGGCGACCAGAGTTTCGGCGAAGGAACGGTAAGCGTATCGCCATCCGCCCGGATGCCCGTTCCGGAGATTTCATGTTCTACAACCGCGTCATCAGCTCCGGAAACGAGCGTTTTTATCTTGACCCGCCCGCTCTTCGCGTCGGCCGATATCGCCACTCCGGGGCCTCCGTACACGGTCGGGTCGATGCACACCGGATCGGTTTCGATAAGACGCACTTCCCGGTAGAGTCCCCCGAAAACCGTATAGTCGGCGGCGTTCGGCAGATCGTCGAAATCATAGTAGTTGTCGACGACGATATCGAGCATATTCGGTCCGTTCGGACGCATCCATTTTGTAAGCTCAAAACAAAATCCCGTAACTGAACCTTTATGCCGACCAACAATCTCGCCGTTGACGGCCACCGTCGCATTTACAGCCGCGCCGCCGCACTTGACGAAAAGTCTGCGCCCGGGAGCGATATCGGGGAGACTCCGCGAATAGGTAACGCACTTGCGTGCAATTCCGGGTGCGCCGACCGAGTTGTGGTGGTGACGGTATTTGAGCCCGTTAGGGCCGTCGGCCCCGTCTTCAGCGTTCCATGTGTGAGGCACTGTAACCGCCTCTCCGTCGGCCGTCCAGCCGTGCGTGAGCACTGTTTCCCTGCGTCCGGGGCTTGCAGGCATGGAAGAGCGGTTAAGCCGGAGAGTTTCGCCGTCATCCTCGATATCGAAAAGTTTCATCCGCTCATGAGGCGTCTTGTTGGGCTGATGGAGCGTAAGCTTGAGTTTCCCCTCGAAAGTCTTGAAAATCATGCCGTGACCACCGTCCCGGCCGAAAAGCACCATGTCTTTCGTCCAAGGGCCCGCAAGTCTGCCCGAAGCCGATGTCCGGCTGAGTACGCAGTATCCTTTTCCCTCGACGATATTCGACCAGATCATGTGTAGCGCGCCGCTTTTTTCCGAACGCAGGAAGAATGGTCCGTCGGTTACGCGCCCAGCTCCCGGCATGGCGTCGGCGGCGGCGAACATTACAACCGGTTCGGATGCGATGCCCGAAAGGTCGTCTTTAAGCGGGGCATAGCACATTCTGCCGATCTTCGTCTGCACCCATTCATGGCAGAAAACGATGTAAGGTTTGCCGTTTTCGATCACCAGCGTACCGTCGAGGCACACCCAGTCTCTAGGCGTTACCGGCCCTGCGGAAACCGGACGGAATTCGCCGTCGGGCGTATATGAAGAGAATATCCACGTTCCACGCGGATGCAGCCTGCGTTTGTCCACTCCCTCGGCCATCGGCTTGATCTCGCAAAGTCCGTCTTCCTCGGTTATGGTGACAAAAAGATAGTACTTCCCCTTGTACTTGTGCACTTCCGGCGCCCATACCGCCGTACATTTAACCCCGGCGGGCATCGACAGCACCCTTTTCTTTTCGGTCCACGTCTCGAGATCGCGGCTTGTACGCACGAACACCCCGTCGCCGCCGCTCCAAGGCTTGGATTCATAAAGATAGTAAATCCCGCCTTCAGGCACGACGAACGGATCTCGAATCTGGAAATCGCCGCGTTGGACAGCCGAAGCAGCCAATACGCACAAGGCGAGCGAGACTGAAGAGAATATCTTTTTCATTTTGATGTACATGCTTGTTTCTCCTGTATTTCCCGACAAAGTTTTTCCGAAACGATCAGCATTCTCGGCAGATGAAACGGACCTTTGAACAAATTCCCCTTCGCCGGCTGGGCAACGGTGCCGTCGCGGTGGAGATATCCGTACCATTCCGGATATTCCCTGTCTTTGAGGTGCTTCCATGCCCAGTCGGATATGAGCTTAAAACGCTCGAAAAACCTAACCGCGCCCGTCAGCCGGTACGCCATCAGATTAGCGATCACCGCCTCGCACTGCGGCCACCAGAACTTCATATCCTGCTCGTAGCACTGCGATGGGAACCCCTTGCAGTCGCGGAACGAAATAATGCCGCCGCCGCACTCCGAATCCCATCCCCAGTCCCAAGACCAGTCGAGGATCTGAAGCGCCTTTTCAAGAAGAGCGCCATCGCCACGGAACAAAGCGACCTCCATCAGAAACCAGCTTGTCTCGATGGCGTGACCGGGGTTTATCGTGCGGCCGGCGATCGTGTCTATAAATTCACCGTTCAGCCCAACCGTTTCAAGCACGCACTTGAACTCCGGACGGACAAAATAGCGCATAAGCTCTTCGACCGATTCATCGATCTGCCCGTCAAGAACGGGATCGTCCGAAACGCGCTTCAATACGTTCGCCACGTTGATGAGGATCATTGTGAGCGAATGTCCGCGCACAGCCATGGCCGGCTCGTACTTGGCGGGCGTCATTTCCGGATTGTTCCTGAAATCGCGAATGCGCCGGAAAAGCTCCATCGCCCTTTCCGCCGCAGCTTTGTCGCCGGAGGCAAGGGAATATTCCGCAAGCGCTATCGCCGCAAAGCATTCCGAAAAAAGATACCTGCGCATCCTCAAGGGCGTGCCGTCGGCCATGACTTCAAAATACATCCGGCCGCGGGAGTCGAAACATCTCCGCTCGATGAAATCAACGGTGGACTTCGCCGCCTCAAGCCATTCGGCCTTCTGTTCAACCGTGTTGTACGCATGCGAAAGAACATATGCAAACCGCCCCTGGAACCATACGCTTTTCGTCGGATCCATCAGAGCACCGTCACGGTCGAGACAAGTGTATACGCCGCCGTGCACGCGATCCCATCCGTATTCAAGCCAGAACGGCATGACGTTTCCGAGAAGTTCGCTGCGGCACTTCTTCCCGAATTTTTCTATATACTCTTTATTCTCTCTCATATCATTATTTCGCTTTTCTCGATCCATCACCCATTCATCCCCACAATACTCCGACCCTTCGTCTCCGGCATGAACACGATCGCCAAAACCATTTCAAGAAGCATCATCGCCGCGAAAAACGCAAATGCCGTCGTTCCAGTACGGGCAACCGCGACCGGGAAGAGCCACGAAACCAGCATGCACATGACCCAATGCACCGTCCCGCCGAAACTTTGCCCTTTTGCACGCACGTCGGCAGGGAAAATCTCAGAGATAAAAACCCATATCACCGCACTCGCCGAAAACGCCACCGCAGCGATAAATCCGTACACTCCCGTCATCGCAATCCACGGTGTGCAAGCCTCTCCGAGCGACACCTGCCATGCTACGAGCGCATGCATTGCTGCCATTGCCGCACATCCGGAAACAAGCAGCGGCTTGCGCCCGAAGCGGTCGATAACGAAAAACGCCGCCACTGTGAAAACGAGATTCACAACGCCGACCCCGATCGTTCCCGCCAGCGGCACGAGCTCGCTCGTATCTCCGAAAATCATCTTGAAGATGCGGGGAGCATAGTAGTTGACGGCGTTCACGCCTGAAAGCTGGCTGAAAAACGCCACGGTGAAGCAAAGCAGAACCGGACGGAGATTGCGCCTTGTGAAAAGAGGAACCGAAGCTTCAACACTCTTCTGATGCGGACTTTCCGGGACGAACGCGAGCGCTGCGAGGTACATGAGCGCCGGGATGCATTCAACCCCAAGCATTGAACGCCATATCACGGCGCCGGAACACGGAAGATGCCGCGCCACCAGATAATTGGACACGTACGAAACGACGATGCCGAGAACGATGCAGAATTGGTTTACGAGCACCAACCGCCCTCTCAGATGCGATGGGGCGATTTCGGCGATATACATCGGCACCGCCACCGACACTCCGCCGATTGCAATGCCGCCGACAAACCGCATCCAGCCCAGAACGTGCGGACCTGCGGCACCGGCGGGCGTCAGCGCGCAACCGGCGGCGGAAACGAAAAACAAGACCCCCATCCAGACCAGTGTCGGCTTGCGTCCGAACCGGTCGCAGAGCCGCCCGGCCGCAAGCGCTCCGAACACCGTTCCGAAAAGCGCTCCGGCGACCACCAGTCCATGCCAGAACGGAGAAAGGGAAAATTCGCGCTGGACCGCCTCTTCGCACCCGGAAATGACACCGGTGTCAAAGCCGAAAAGAAGCCCTCCCAGCGAAACTGCGGAAACGATCCAATAAAGCCCCTTCATACCTTAAGCCTTATTTGCTCCTCAGCTGCGCACGTTTCACCGTCTCCTCGTAGGTGGCGGACGTGCGCCAGAACATTTCCGCCTGTACCACGGTGGAATAGCGGAACGGCGGATTGTATTCCGTAACGAGATTGAGTTCCTTCGGCTGTTTCGAGCCGGCCCGGACATGACGAAGATGCTCATACGCCTTCATGCCGTGCGAAAACCACTCGAAATCGTACCACGGCTGCAAGGTGACGGTCATCGTGCGGTCGCGCTCCAGAAGCTCTTTGCCGGCGCATCCAAGCATGTACGGTCCCGGCTGATGCACCCAGGTACGCCAGTCCTGCCGGACCTGGCACTTCCATACGAGGCCGATTGTACCGCACTGGGAAAGTATCTCGTCGACGAAAGCCGTATTCGGAGGCACGAACTTGTGCGGCGGTTCGCGGCGCTCGTAATAAGGAAAGCCGCCGCAATTCTCCCAGAGAATCTCCACTCTCGGATCGGTCTTGGCGATTTCGCCAACGTTCTTCTTGACCGAATCCGCGTGGAGCCCAAACACAATGTCGGTAGTCGGCGACTCGGCGAAAATACGCGCCGATACATCGTTAACGAGTTCCACCACCATCGAGGCTATACTACGCCCGCCAACTTTGGAATTCCCTTGCTCGGTAAAACTCTGGAAGTAGATGCCATCGCCCCCGCATGGCTTCCACACTTCACGCCATTCCTTGAAAATCGCATCTCCGAGCGCCTTGAGACTCGTGGCATTCCTGGAGCTTTCTGCGCAGTCGACAGCCCAACCCCAGGCATAGCCCCAGTATACTGCTATGCCCCAGCTGTGCGCCGCCTCCACCACCTCTTTCGCGTTGAGCGGCGGATATTCGTTCCAGAGAATTACCCGGTTAAGCCTGAGCTTCGCCATTTCGCGGAAAAACTGCCGGTAGTCGTCGATGACATGCCCCCAGGTGAAGAGGCTGCGCACCTCGGTCTCGGGCTTTTCGCTCCGGAAATATGGACGCATCTTCTTCCATGAAAAGAACGCGCGCGTTGAAATGCTGTTGGGAAAGCGAAGACGCAGCTCGCGCATTTCCTCCACGGCGACATCGGCAAAATCGAACGCCGCCCACAAAACCGACGCCGCCGTATCTCCCGCAAGCAGAATTCTGCGCTTCCCGCCTTCGGTAAACGCCTTGATCGCATATCCGCCGGCGGGAACGTCCGACGCTTTGAGAGACTTCGAGAAAACCGGATTTTCGGAAAACCGTCCGACAACGATTTCATGCTTGCGCTCAAGCGGTCTGGCGGCATCGAACCGCTCCATCGGCAGAACGAACGATGTGGTCGTGGTCGGATCGCGCAATGACGGTGCCATACACTCGGTGAGAATCTCCAGTGCGCGGCCTTCCGGACCGGCACACGATGAATAAACTACCTTCCAGTCATCGCCTGGAACTTTGGGCGTGCGCAATTCCGCTCCGCCGAAAACAGACAATACTCCGAAAAACGAAATAAGTATAAAAAGATTTTTCATGCCGGCATTATATCAGAACGAATCCCGGCGAGGAATACCGGAGTATCATTTTTTCAACAACTAAAATATCACTATTTTCCCAATGGCAAACTGCCCGCCATATGCTATAATCACGGCCTGAAAAAACAGAAATCGATTATGAACAGGAGGACAATAGCAAAAATCGTTCTTGCGCTCGACTTGGCACAGGCCTCGTGGCGCGATTTTTTTGCCGGCTTTCTGGAATCGGTAGGCTCGGACAATCCTCTTTGGAGCGTGCGCATCGTCGACCCGCAGGATTTCACTCCGGCGAGAATAGACGAACTGGAGCGCGAAGGCGTGGACGGCATCGTAATCGGCGACATCTCCAACGAAGCCGCCGACCGTCTCGCCGCATCCACCATTGCGCTCGTGGTAATCGGGAGCCAGGCGACATCGCTGGCCAAACGCACTTTGAACATCGTAAACGTCCATAATGACGACGAGGACATCGGGCGCATGGGGGCGGATGCGCTTGTCGAGCTCGGAAACTTCGGCACTTTCGGTTTCATCCCCAAAGGCGGGAGCGTATACTGGTCGAATCTGAGGGAAAAAGGTTTCAAATCCCAAATCGCCCGCATGCGAAGAACCGCAAAGGTATACCATTCACCGTTTGACGACGGCTCTCATGAGGATATGCTCAGGCTCTCCAAATGGCTTACGGCCATCGAAAAACCGGCGGCGCTGATGGCCGCCTACGATGTGCGGGCTCTGCATGTTCTTGAAGCATGCCGGAATGAAGGCTTTTCAATTCCGGGCCAGATATGCATATTGGGGGTGGATAACGACCGCCTGCTCTGCGAATCGGCAAAACCCACTCGCTCAAGCGTAGCTCCGGATCATCGCGGCGAAGGTGTTCTCGCGGCCGATCAGCTCGCAAAACTGCTCCGCCAGAAATCAAAAAGGGCGAAATCGGTATTGTGCTCTTCCAAAACCGTGATCGAACGCGAAAGCACCGCACCCGTTTCGCCGGCACGCGCGCTTATCCTGAGAGCGCTTGCATATATCGATGCCCATGCCACCGATGACATCACGGTTTTAGACGTGGTCCGCCACCTTGGCGTCTCAAGATCGCTCGCGGAGCTGAGGTTCAGGCAGTTCCATTCATCGACAATCGCACAAGCCATCCGTGAACGACGACTTGGAGAGGTGTGCAAGCGCCTGGCGAGAACCAGGCGATCAATCACAACCATCTCCAAAGAATGCTCTTTCAAGAACGCCAATCACCTGAAGAACATTTTCCGGGTACGGTTCGGAATGTCAATGCGGGAATTCAGAAATACGAAAATCTCCGCACAGACGACCGTACGCTAAAGGCAGAATCGACTGCCGCTCGCACTGAAAGCGCATATGCGCTGCACAATAATCACTTTATGTCGAAGAAATAGACCTGGCGGGTACCTTCATGAACCGAATTGAAGGCTATCTGCTTTCCGTCCGGACGGTAACGCGCGTGAAGATCGCAGCGCCAATGAGTGCCGCGATACTCTTTCGGAACGTAGAACGACCCGATCGGCTTCGTTATTCCGTCAGAAAGGCGCACGAGAATCCAAGGACGCTCGAAGTTTTTCGTCCAATACGTCTCTCCACTCATGAACTTTCCGTCAGGGGAATAAAGGCAGTGCCAATCCCAGTCAAGGGCGCCGCCGCCGATACGGCGGACCTTTTCCTCTTCGCCCACGGTAAACTCCACAGGGCTCCAGTCAAAGCGCGAACCAGGCTCACGCTTCTCGCCGTTCCAAACCGCAGTCACGAGCAGCTTGTGGCTTCCATCCGGAGCCCAATTGAAATGGCTACCCATCCAGCCATCCTTGAAACAACGGCGCAATTCCGTCCCGTCGTTGTTGACCGTCAGACTGGTCGTCTGCCAGATTGAGGTTTTATGGATCTTCTTGTCAAACCAATCAATGGAACGGGCAAGGAAGAATATTTTGGCATCATCCTTGGAAATGATGGTATGGCAGAAATAAGC
>SUVZ01000512.1 GCA_015061765.1 Lentisphaerota bacterium | reverse complement strand
CGGAGACTGGTTGGAGCTGAAGTCAGTGGAGATATCATCTGCCGGCAAAACCGCCACTCTGCCGTTTACATGGGAATGGGACATTGCCGGTCGTCGAGAGCTTCGATTTGCAGGTTTCGATAATCCGCATCCTTTCCGCTTGATGGACGGAAGCGTATATACTGGAGCTACGTATTTTGAAGATAAGATGATTAAGAAATGGAAACCAGTCCTTGATGCAGGACAGTTTATGATGATAGGCGAGACCGGCTGCCTCAACAAGACGCCTCATGATGTTGCATTGCGCTGGTTGGAGGATAATCTGCGCATATGGAAAGAAAAGGGTATCAGTTGGGCGATGTGGGGATTTAGAGGAACTATGAGCATACTCAACAGCGGACGCACGGATGTAGAATACGAAGATTACCAAGGGCTCAAGCTCGACCGGAAGATGTTGGAGCTTTTGCAGAAATATTGATTTCCCCGTCCAAAAGATTGAGCAATGAGTATCTTTGGTGTATTTCTAGCTGCCGTTCAGCTGGCATCTCCGTTTGCGGACCATATGGTTCTGCAGAGAGATCGAAAAGTTCCTGTATGGGGACGTGCCGATCCGCATGAAAAAGTTGTTGTCGAATTTGCAGGACAGCGAATGGAGACTGTTGCCGGAACTGACGGCCGTTGGCGCGTGGATCTTTTGCCCATGAAGGCAAGTTGCAAGGGGCGTACATTGAAGGCCGGAAAGGTCGAGATAAAGGATGTTCTCGTAGGTGAAGTCTGGCTTTGCGCGGGACAGAGCAACATGGGAGTGCCGCTCTGCGGCAGGAATCCGCGATATCGCGATCGCCAGGGAAGTCTCATTGCGCAGATGACGCACCGCCCGATGATCCGATATGTTGCGACGCCGACGGGCAATTGGGATTTGAAGGAGCATGAGAAAACACAGTCAAAGCTGAAGTGGCGCGCAGCCATTCCGAAGAACATGATGCACGACGGGAGTTTCTCTGCCGTGGCGTTGTATTTTGCTTTTGATGTGGAGCGCGAGATTGGCGTTCCTGTCGGACTTGTGGGAGTTTATCGCGGAGCTACCGGCATTGACTGCTGGACGCCGCCGGAGGGGACTCGTTCGCGTCCGGACCTTGCCGATCTTGCAAATTGGAAGCATATTCCAAAAGGGAAATGGACAAAAGCGAATGTCGTCGGAGCGATCAACCGTGACGATCAGCAGCCTGCGGTTTATTGGAATACGGTTGTTGCGCCGTGGGTTCCGTTTGCCTGCCGCGGAATGCTGTGGTATCAGGGAGAGCATGACGCAAAGGAATTCGAGCGGTACTGTTCGAAGCTTCATGCGCTTTATGATGGATGGCGTAAGCGTTTTGAAAACAAGAACATGAGTTTCTATTATGTTCAGCTCTGCTCGTGGGGCAGGAATATCGCACCGATGCAGGAGGCCATGGCACAGTTCGAAAAGGAGTGTCCGAATGCGGCTATGGTCGTAATCAACGATCTCGGCAGCAACGCCGATATCCATCCGAACGAAAAGGCTCTTGTGGGGCACCGTCTGGCGCTTCATGCGCTTCGCTGTGACTACGGTTTCAAGGATATCCGCAGCAAATCGCCTACGGTGGACTCCTGGAGCATTGTCTCGAATACGTTTGAAGTGACCTTTAAGGATTGCAGGAATCTGTATGTTTACCGGAAGGACTGGAAATTTGATCTGCCGTTCGAGATAGCCGGTGAAGACGGAGTGTTCCATCCTGCCGAACTTAAGAATCTAAAACCGTCCAAGGGGTATGGCGGCAAAACGGAATATAAAGGCGATATTGAAGGCGAACGAAAACTTGTAATCGGTTCAAAGGCGGTTGACAAGCCCGTACACCTGCGTTATCTGTATTGTGCACCGTGGACGGGCTACATATTCAATGAAGTCAATCTTCCACTGGGCGCATTTCATCTGGATGCCGGGAAAGCTTCATCGGAATAATATTGATAAGAGGAATCAAAATGCAGATATCAAAACGTGAATTTCTGAAGAGGCTAGGACTCGGTGGTGCGGGGCTTGTAGGTGGCGTTGCTTTGTCGGACGAGTTTGTCGCCACAAGCAAGACGCTTCCGCCTGGGGCAATCGGAGATCCTGATAATGTGTGGTTCGGTCAGCGCATCTATCCTCTTCCCCATACGATTGAGGATGGTCCAAGCTGCTACATGAAGGACGGCAAGATTGTTCAGCCGGCGCGGGAAATCCCGATTTTCCACGAGACGGATGTTGTGGTTGTCGGTGGAGGTCCCGCCGGTTTTGCTGCCGCCATTGCAGCGGCGCGTAACGGTGCGAAGGTTGCGCTTGTGGAGCGGTACGGTTCATTGGGCGGACTTTTCACCAACGGCATGGTGCTTATCATGCTTGCGACTTCACGCAAGGAGGAGAGCGGGAATTGGATCATCGTGACCAAGGGAATCTGTGAGGAGTTCATGAACCGTGCTCTCACGCTTGGCCCGAAGATGGCGACAAGGCCGAGAGGTGAGAAAGGCAAGACCCATTGGCAGCCGACTGTCGATCCGGAGGCGGCAAAGTACCTGATGGATACGATGATTGCCGAGGCCGGGGTTGAGATGTTCTTCCATTCCTGGGGAGTGGATGTCATACAGGACGGCGACGCGGTTAGAGGTGTCGTATTCCAGTCGAAGCAGGGTCCGCAGGCGATTCTTGCCAAACAGGTTGTGGACGCAACCGGCGACGGTGATATTTTCTTTGCGGCAGGTTGCGGATATCGGCAGATTACGCACGGTATCGGCTTTGTAACCCGACTTGCGAATATGGATCGTGTTACGGCCAGGAGGCCGCCGAAAGATATTGAAACAGACATCTACGGCGGCAAGAAGCCATGGCCTATGCGCGGCAACGAGGCGAATCCTTCCACTTGGTGGGGCGGACGGCTTGGACCGCAAGGAAACGGACTTTCCGTGCGCGATCTTTCCAAGGCGGAAGTGTTTCACCGGAAGTATTGGTGGGAACACGTCTCCAAGATGCAGAAAACACCTGGTTGGGAGGAAGTGTACATCGCCAACACCTGCTCGCAGATAGGTCCGCGTGCAACGCGTCTTTTGGAGGCGGAGTTCATCCATTC
>SUVZ01000511.1 GCA_015061765.1 Lentisphaerota bacterium | reverse complement strand
GGAATCGGATACGGCGAAATATGGATGGAAGGCCTCCGTGACGGCGAACGGCTCTTTGCCGGTGTTCTCGCCGGTCATTGACACCGTCAAACGATCGTTCATCCTGACTTTGACCGTAAGAGTGAACTCATGGGGGAAAAGTCTACGCGTCTCATCATCAGACTTCAATTGGAGCGTAAGAGTGGAATCATTGCCAATGCGCTCAGTGCCGACTACCTCAAAATCCTTGTAGCGGGCAATACCATGCCGTCTCGAGTCCTTGCTTGGACCGTTTCCGGCAAACCACGGCCAGCAAAGCGGCATACCGCCCGTGCCTGTCTCCGAGACGAAGAACACCTCCTCCCCACCCTCAGGAATGTAGGATATGACCCGTGCCCCATGAGTATCTACGGACACCACCCCGCACATGTTCGTCATGGCGACGATTGCTGCAAAAAAGGATATCATGAACAAAACCTTGTCTTCTTATTTGTGAAATTGGTTATACAGGGCTGTAGCCGTTATAGGAGTATAATCAAAAACTGTAAATCCTTCAAATCCGGCATCCCGCAGCGCCTGAACCTGTTCCGCAAGCATAGCAGGCTTGTCTTGACGTGGCTTCATAACGCTGTATCCGATTCCAGGATAACACTTCACCCCTGCAGCATTCGTCCTTACACGTTCAATACATCTTTTAAAGAATGTCAGAGACGAAAGATAAGTCATGGGACACACAAAGTCCAGATATCCTTCTCGGCACCACAGTCCCCAATCCTGAGCCATACTTGCTTTATCCGTTTCTCCTCCACGCTTGAGAACCGCTGCAGAAATAGAAACATTAGGATATTCTTTGCGCACCCGCTTTGACACTTCACAGACAAGTGCCGTAATGTTGTCACAGCGGAACTGCACATATTTCTTCTGCAAATCCGATATGCTCTGGCAATCACCATCGAGCATTACGCTTTTCGGCCATGACGGCACCGCTCCGTATTTCTTTTCGAATTCACTCTTACATGTATTGCAGTAGCACATGTTCATCCAGCGATACCGGATGAAATCGAAATGTATGCCGTCGACCCCTTTTGCGGCAAGTTCAAGCATGGCATTTATCTCCGCCTGCCTGTTTTCCTGGTTTGACGGGCACATCCATCTTATGTCCTTTCCGTCAGCGTCGATAGCCAAGCGCCCCGCTTCACGCATCTTTTCCACAAAGCCGTCCACGTGAGCGCCCTGCCTTCCGATATACCAGTTCACCTTCCACACATGGCACTTCACCCCGTATTTTCTGCAGGCTTTAAGACACGCGTCCAACTGATCGCCATGCTCCTTCACATACGGCATCACGGGAAGCACCTTGGATTCGTAGTACGCACCGCCCGGACGGCACATATTGGGAATGATATCGGTAAAGCCGCTTTTCTTCAATCTGCGGATCGTATAATCCCAACTTGATTTGTCAGACATTCCCCAGGCACGATGGCACCATGCTAGACGGCGCTCTCCCTTGCGCGGCGGCAGTTTGACAGCCTCGCGTTTCTGAAGAACAGGCACTTCCTCGGTAAATACTGTGAAATTCTCTATTGAGCACTTTATC
The DNA here is from genome assembly GCA_015061765.1 of Lentisphaerota bacterium. The sequence continues at coordinate 1,529 of SUVZ01000511.1, read as the reverse complement.
TGAAAAGCCTTGTCCACCGCCCTCCATGCTGAAAGGCGAAAGCCGTCAAAACCTTTCCAGTCGTCCAGCTTGCCGCCCGGTAACTCTTTAACATTCCAGTCATTTCTGGTGATGATAATTTTAGTCTTTTCTCCTGATGCAATATCTGGCGCAAACGAGTATCCGACCCATGTCGTTCCGCGTCTTGCATGAAGAGTAAAATGAAGGCACTGTTCAATATTTGAGCAGGAAAACTCAAACGAAACACCGCCCTTTTCTGGAATGTCGAACCGGCAATCAGCTTCCCATCTTGCCCGTTGCGGAAATCCCCCGGCTGGGATATCCTTAGAGAAATGCCAACTATTGGTTTCTGCCGCAAACGACACAACCGAAAAGGCGGTGACTGTCGCCGCCAAAATAACACTATTCAATTTCATTCCCTTGTTCCTTAATCTTGATTGACAGTACAAATCACGCGGAAGCCATACTCATCAGCATTATTGTTCTCATGGTCTGAATATCTTGACCTCACCGTTGAATAATGCCGTGTTTTAGTATAACAGCCACCGCGCATAACATGATACTTATAGCCACTCTGACTTACCTTAGCCTCGGTCAAATCCACTCCGTTCGGATTGAAGACTGGCTGAATTTCCGAAACCTTATAGGAATATCCATCAGTATAATCTCGGCAGAATTCCATGACGTTTCCACAGGTATCATAAAGCCCGAACGCATTGGGATATCTACGGCCGACGACAACAGTCTGTGCTGTTTCATACCCCGCATTGCCTGTTGAAGCCTGACTTGATGCAAGAACGTTATCTGATGACCAGACCAATTCGTCAATAGCCGATCCCGACCATTCCGCATCGCTGTAAAGCGAATTATTTGTAACGCCTCCTCTCGCCGCAAATTCCCATTGTGCTTCAGTTGGCAAATCAAATGAGAGCCCCGTCTTCGCGCTCAGAAGTCCACAAAAACTTCCGCTCTCAGGAGGTTGAGTTTTTGAATCAACACCACGATTAGAATAACTGCGCACATTAAACCATTTAAGCCCTGAAGCTGGTTTATACAGATGATCTGCAAAATCGGCAACATTAGTAAACGCACGACCATACGTACCATATATCTTCATATGTTGTGCCTGTGTTATCGGAAACACACCAATATAGTAATCTTCTGTCAATTGAACAAGATGCTCCAAGTCCGTTGGCGACATATTGCCTTGAGAATTGCCGCCTCCTTCCCCGCGGGCTCCAATCATCCATGGTCCCCATGATGACGCCGGAATGTGACGAAGAACAAGAAAGTCGGTTTTGTATATAGGATTGTTGGTTACATCTGTCCAAATGAGAACATCCTCTGCCTTGATATCTGTTTTAAAACCTTCCTTGATGGCCGAATAGCTCGTCTCGAATGAACCGTACTTGCCGCCGTAGAAATCGGCGCGGCGGACATCCGTGACCGCCCCGCTGTTCAAATCGACAATCTTGTAGAGAACATCAGTCATGTTGGCTGCGGAAGGTGTCACCGAAAGGCGGACATTG
>SUVZ01000510.1 GCA_015061765.1 Lentisphaerota bacterium | reverse complement strand
CGAATTGGCAGGATACGTGGGATACGTCGAACTGCATCCCGCGCCGTGTGCAGCTTACCTTCTGGATGAAGCCTCTTGAGGAAGGAAAGGAGCCGTATCCGATCGTGCGGGTGGTTGAAATTCCGCTCTGGGACATGTCTCAGAATCCGGTCAAGATTGATTCGTCTGGCACTGATGGGGAAAAGCGCGGCGGCAAGAAGTGACGGCATGAAATCAACAAGAAGAGAGTTTATGGGATTGGGGGCTGTGACCTTTGCCTCTCGGCTGTTCGGCGGCATTTTGGGGTCGAAAAGGAAGAAGTGGTATAAAGGCAATCTGCATGCGCACACGCTTGTTTCGGACGGCAGGGCGTTCCCAGTTGAGGCGGCTCTCCTGTATCGCGACATCGGATATGATTTTCTGATGTTCTCCGAACATAATCTGGTGCACGACAAAGAAATGTGGGTGACGGAGAAGAACCACAAGCGCCGCAGATTTTCGCAGAAGGATGCAGAACGCTTTGCCGCCAAATATCCGGCGTTCAGGCCGCAGACGCGCATTGAAGCGGATGGAACAAAGGCATGGCGGTACGGTACTTTTGAAGAGACTGCCAAGGCTGTGAACAGTCCGGAACGTTTCCTTTTGATGAGCGGATGCGAATATAACGACTCCGTTGCGACCAAGTATTGTCTTCACTGCAATGCGATAAACTCATTCAAGGAGTATGCCAAGAAACGCTGTCCGGACATCATGTCCTCGTTTAGGAGCATGTATTCGTCCTTCCGGCGGCTCACGGCGGATGAGGATGCGCTTTTCATGGTGAATCATCCTTTCTACTGGTTCTACGATGTTGATCCGCTCATTCTTTCGGATTACGATCATGTTCGGTTCTGCGAGATTGTAGATCACAGTTTGTCCTGGCCATTCAAGAAGCTGCCTGCCGGCGCGTATAATGCCGATAAGCTGTGGGACTTTGCGCTGGCGAAACGTGCGCTTCGTGGTGCGCCGCCATTGTTCGCCACCGGTACAGACGATACGCACAGCTACGGCAATATCTACAAGGAGATTGCGGGCGAACGTCCGACATACGGAAACCACTCGTTTGTAGCTGTGGCGGCAAAGGAACTGTCGCCTTCTGCAATAGTGGCGGCGATGCGTTGCGGAGATTTCTATGCTTCAACCGGCGTTGAGCTGGCGGACATACGGGCGGAAGGGGAAAAGCTTTCCGTTGACGTAGCTAAAGCTGAAGGGAAGAGCTGCCGCATATTGTTCTATGGAACGAAGCGTAACGCCAAACTTGACTATTCACCAGGGGAGGAGCGGCTGATATCTGACTTTGCCTCTGAACTGGGGCGTGAACGCCCAGTTCCGGCTTATGTGGGGACAAAACGTCGTATCGCTCAACTGCCGGCGGATGCCGGGATTGTACTTCAGGAGACGAAAGGCTTGAGCGCTTCGTACACGATGAAGGATGACGATCTGTATGTCCGGGCCAAGGTGATCTCCGGTAAGGCGGCGGCCTGGACGCAGCCGTTATGGAGAAAGCGGTAGGGGAAGGTGAATGGTGCTCGGGGCGGGACTCGAACCCGCAAGGATCTCTCCACATGCACCTCAAGCATGCGTGTCTGCCAATTTCACCACCCGAGCCAAGGGGAAAAACGGCGTGTATGATATCATAAACGGCGAGCAATGTGGAGGGCGTTGGTGAAATTGCGTGATATTTATGTTTGGGCACAAATAAAAAAGCTATTTTGAGATGTACAATGTGAAAAAGGGTATTTATGATATAATTTGGAGCATATTTACAGGGTGTTTGTGCATTGTCGAAACAATTTTGTATCACGGTAGTTCGCCGGCGATTGGCATACGTATGTGCATGCAAAGAGGCACGGTCGGGATTATTATGTTCTTTCCGTGGCCGGAGGCGGAAGCTGCATGAATGCCACATTGAGCAACGAAATGCGTACGCAGCTTAAAGGACCAGCATACGGTGAGATGGATCACATAACATGGGTTACAATGACACCTCATGGACCTGACGTCATGAATCTTCTTTTGGACGGCATGCTGCCGGGCGATTACCTGAACCAGAAGACCACGCTTAACGAGAAATATGTGGACGTGCTGGACTATCCGGCTGACGGGGAAACCGTTGCGAGATTGTCGGAATTGAAAAGAAAGAAGGCAGCGGAATCGAATGCAAGTACGGTCAAGGCTTCGTCGTTTGGCTGGAATGCCGAAGATTCCACGGCCGCGCTGCAGGCGGCGATAGATTCCGGCGCTCGAAAGGTGATTGTGGATTGGCGCGATGAAGGGGATTGGGTTGTGTCGTCTGTTGTTCTGCGCAAATCAAATCAGGAGATTGCCATTGCGGATGGAGTTACGATCAGAGGCAAGGCGGATTCAACAGCCGACGCACTGCTGACAATACCGCAAGGTGTCACCAATGTGTTTCTGTATGGCATTGTAACTGCGGCAGTTGCAGTGGAGAATGGCGATTGCAGGCCTGTGATCCAGATTCTTGGAGGGGAAAATGTGGCCGTCACCGATTTGACGATCGTGTCGGACGCATGCGACAGGATAAAGTTCCCCGATACGGTGAAAAATCTCCAGATTGACAGCATTACCTACAAAAAGCCGCAAGACTGGCCTAAACGGAAGTTGCGGCGCTGACGAATCGCACAAGCGATGAATGTTCCTGAAGGCGGCAATTCTGCATCATCCCACCCATGGAAGGGTTGAAATAAAAAATGTTTTTGATAATATATAGTGTAATTTTTTTTTTTTAAAAATCAGAAAAGAATCATATGACTGCTGTGAAATCCATGCTTTTGTGTAAAGTCAGCTCCGCCATTGGGGGGATTGTGCCGTTTTTGAGGGCAAAGTCGTTTGTTTTTGCCGTGTGCATTTCCGCAATGACTGGAAGTGTGCTCTGTGGATGTTCTCAATCCCATGATCTTGTGATTTACGGAAGTTCGCCGGCCGCGCTTTCCGCAGCGATTCAGGCGAAGCGCATGGGCAAGAGCGTTGTGGTCGTATCTCCGGAAACGCGTATCGGCGGATTGACGACTGGCGGGCTCGGCCAGACCGATATCGGTATGAAGGCGGCGTTCGGTGGCATAGCTGTCGAATTC
>SUVZ01000509.1 GCA_015061765.1 Lentisphaerota bacterium | reverse complement strand
AGCGTGCCGGGCAGATCAAGAGCCACGCGAATGCGGCGATCCTCAAACACATTCTTGAGGGCGGCAAGCGCATCCTTCAGTGGATCGGCGGCAGAACCCGGCGCAAGCTGAGCCTTTGCCGGACGGAACGCTCCGAGAAACTCACGGATTATGCCGTTCAACCGGGAAAGTTCCTTCTGTGCAACCGCAAGGTCCACCTCGTCCGGATACTTTCTCTTCAGAAGCTGAAGATTGAGCGACAGGGCGTTGAGCGGATTTCCAATCTCATGCGCCATGGAAGCCGCCATTTCACCGACGGCATCGGCGCGTCCGCTCTCGACGGCATCCGCCTCTCGCGCACGCTTTTCCGTGACGTCACGCAGCTTGACTATCCGCCCCACGCGCTTGACTTCAATTATGCGGTGTTCCGGATAGGTTATCTCAAGTTCCCGCACGGATATGCCGTCAGGTGCAGGTCTTGATTCGGCAAACTCCTCATCAATGCCCAAAAGCGGCAGCAGTTCCTTTCCGGCGGCGTTGGCGTATTCGACCTTCCCCTCGCCATCAAGAACAACAATGCCCTCGTCGAGGGAATCAAATACCGATTTGAAAAAGCCAATCTCGTCCGCCAGCGCCTTGTAATGACGCCGCAGACCTTCCGCATCCAACTTTTCGATGCGGTCAACTACCTTTTCGTAAAATATGCCCATGATGTGCCGTTTCGTCCCAATGAGACAAAACGGCGCACATTATATGCGATTTCGAGGATAAATTCAACCCGAAAGAATCGCCTTCGGGTCACCACAACCGGCAATGTTTCTACTCTTTACGAGGTCTTACCCCAGTGATCAACCTCTGAAAGGTACGCTTCGCGCCTTGCCGATGCTCCGGCAATTCACCCAGAATCATCGAGTGATCTTAAAAGCGCGAAGCTCTCAGACATCTTCCTCTTGAAAATCAAATGTCCTTGTCCTCTGCGCCAATGCACGGGCCACGTCCGGAACGGCGGCCAGCAGACGTTTCGTGTAATCGCTTTGCGGATTCTCAAAGACTTGCGCCGCGCTTCCGGCATCTACGAAAAGCCCTCTCTGCATCACGCACACGCGGTCGCAGACGTTCTTCACGACGGCAAGATCGTGCGCGATCAGCAGAATCGACAGATCAAGCTCGCGCCGAAGTTCACGGAGAAGGTTCAATATGCGGGCCTGTACGCTCACATCGAGAGCGCTCACCGGTTCATCCGCGATCAAAACATCGGGTTCACACGCCAGAGCGCGAGCTATGCTTACACGCTGGCACTGTCCGCCAGACATCTCACGCGGATACTGCTCGAGAACCGCCGGGCTGAGTCCCACAATGTCGAGCAGGTCTTTCACGGAACGCTTGGACGCCTTCTTGACATTGAACACCTCGTCAAGGGTCTGCCGGACGGTCATTCGAGGATTGAGCGATCCCACTGCATCCTGAAACACCATCTGGACGGATTTCGCGTTACAGGCTATCGTTCCCGAAAAAGGCTTTTCAAGACCGATGAGGGTCTTGGCTATCGTGGACTTTCCGCTTCCGGACTCTCCGACGATGCCCAAAGTCTCGCCACGGGCAAGCGAAAAGCTCACGCCCTTCACCGCCTCCATGGCTCCATAGCGCACTCTCAGGTCTGTGACTTCCAGCATCTGCATGACAGGCTCTCTCAAATGCGGCAGGTCGGAAGAGGCCACGCCGAAAATTTAAGTCCCATGTACGGCATGTTGCGTGAAAGCGATCTGAACGTATCTGCATCTACAGTGCGGTTCGCCTGAAGGTCAAGGACAGTCTCGCCGTCCGGCTCTTCGCCTATGAGACGTGCCGGACCCTCCGTCCAGCGTTTCGCCCATTCGCTTACATCCATCCCTTCCTGCTCAACCATCACATGGTATGTGACAGCCACAGCCACTTCAAGACCGATTATGCCGTTCGCGGTTCCGATGAATCCGCCCTGCTTGGACGCCAGAGGATGCGGAGCATGGTCGGTGGCGAATATCCCGAGGGTGCCGTCCTTGACCGCTGCACGTATCGCCGCCCGGTCGTCAGCATTCCCGAGAGGCGGAGCCATCTTCCAGTTCGCATCATTGTCCGGAATATCGTCGCACGAGAAAAGAATGTGGTGGGGTGTGGCCTCTCCAGTCACGGGAAGACCCTCCTTCTGCGCGGCACGGATCTGCTCGACAGTCCCAGCGCAGGATATGTGCTGGATGTGCAATGCGCATCCGGTGTCGCGGCAGAGCCGTATGTCGCGCCGGACCGCCTCCGTCTCAGCTTCCGGCGGCATGACAGGAAGACCGAATTTCCTCGCCACCGCACAATCACGAATCACGCCCGATCCGAGTATGGACGGCACGACGGCATGCTGCATGACAGGCTTTCCGAGAGCCGCGGCACGGCGCATGGCCACGCGCATGAGATTCTCGTCATCGACGAACGAACCGTCATCCGTGAACGCGACAGCTCCGGCTTCAGCGAGGCGCTCCAGATCTGCGATCTCCTTTCCGATACGCCCCTTGGATATGCAGGCCGAAGGCGCAATGCGAACGGACAGGGACGCATCCTCTATCTGCTCCCTCAGCCACTCCACACTGTCACCGGCCGGCGTGGTGTTCGGCATGGTCGTCACGCACGTGAATCCACCGGCGGCAGCCGCAGCGGCTCCACTCCTGCGCGTCTCAGCCGCAGACATCCCGGGATCGCGGAAATGCACATGCACATCGCGGAATCCCTTGAATTTCAGATAACGTTCCGCCATATCAATATATCCTGTTCTCGCAGCCGTCGATGAGGCGGCGTATGTTGGATTTGTGTTTCACGATCACGAACACGGCGATCAACGACACCACAACCTTGAGAGAAAGCGGACATCCGCAGAACCACACGGCTATGCCCAACGCCGCCGCCGCAAGGCAGCTGCCTAGCGAAATGTAGTGAGAAAGCCACACGGTGACGATGAAAAGCGCCAGAGCGCCAAGAGCCAGATACGGAATGAGCGCAACAATCATGCCGAACGCCGTCGCGACACCCTTGCCGCCCTTGAACTTCATGAACACGGTAAGCGTATGCCCAATCACGCAGGCAAGACCTACCGCAACAGGCAGATCGCCGCCACAC
>SUVZ01000508.1 GCA_015061765.1 Lentisphaerota bacterium | reverse complement strand
ATACACAAATTATGCCAAGTGCCAATCATTAAGCGACAGAGGGTTGCGGCGGGGGCGGAAAGAGAATGTCAAAGGTGGTGCCGGCGTTGGGGGAGGAGCGGCAGTCGATGTCACCATTGTAGAACTCGACGATCGAGCGAACCATCGAAAGCCCGAGACCGGTGCCGGGCAGCGTACGCGCCTCGGCGCAGCGGTAGAAGCGCTCGTAGATGCTGCTGATTTCATTTTCGGGGATGCCGATCCCTGTGTCGGAAACGGAAAGCCGGATGCCATCGGCGGCGGCGGAAAGCCCGACGCAAATGGAGCCGCCAACGGGCGTAAACTTTATCGCGTTGTCGACAAGATTGCCCACAAGCCGCTGCAGCTTGTCGGCATGTCCCATCATGAAAACCGCCTCGTCCGGCATCTCCACCTTGAGGCAGACGCCCTTCTCCTCCGCCACCGCCGCATACACGTCAACCGCGTCGCGGACGATGGCCGACATGTCCTGCGAGGACGCGGGCGCATCTGCACACCCGCTGTAGTTTCGCGAAATCTCCGCATTCGTGTCGATGATGCGCAGCACCGAGCGGCTCGCGGACATTATCGCGGCGGACGCCTCGTCTGCGCCGACGAGCGAATGGGCGAGCCGGTCCGCCTCGTTGTAGATGTTCGTTATCGGCGCGCGCAAGTCGTGCAGCACGTTCCTTGCAAGGTTGCGTATCTCGTCGGACTGGCGAGCGCGGACAGACTGGAGGCGGTTGAACGCAGCGGCCAGGGCGTCGATCTCGGCGATTCGCGTGTCGGCGTTCACGGGATCCGACTTGTCGCAGCGCACGAGCGCGTCGACGTCTCTCGCAAACTTCTCTATCGGGCGCGTGAGCCGCCTCGACAGCATCCTGAACACCAGCACGCCGACCACGGCAAAGACCGCAAACGCCATGACGACCCACAGCGTTATCCAGACGTATTCCGCAATGACGCACATGTAGCCCTCAACGCCGGTACGCCGCAGGAGCAGACCCGCGCCAAGGCAGAGCGCCACGCCCGAGGAGAGCGCCATTGCCGCGAGAAGAAGCGGCACACCCGCCGCGTTGATCATCCGGCGGATGCTCAGTTTTCTACTTGAAGACATAGCCAACGTCCCTTACTGTGTGAATCACCTCTTCCGCCCCGCCCGCGGCGAGCTTCTTGCGGAGGCGGCTGACATTCGCGGAAACTACGCTGCCGACGGAGTCGATGGGCCCCCACACGTGGTCGGCAATCGTGTCGTAGGTGAGGCACCTGCCCTTGTTGCGCATCAGCAGCACAAGGAGCTTCATCTCGCGCGGAGAGAGGTCTATCGGCTGTCCGTAGCGCCTCACAGTATGGGTGTCGATGTTGACGACAAGCCCCTTCGACGACAGCACCTCGGGTTTGGAATCGGGCACAAGCCGCCGCGCAATCGCCTGCAGACGCAGCGAAAGCTCGTCGATGGATATCGGCTTGACGAGATAGTCGTCGGCGCCCATCTTGAGCCCGGCGATGCGCTCGGCGTCGCTCGCATGCGAGCTGAGGACGGCAAGATAAGTCCTGGCGCCGTGATTCCTCGCCGTCCGTATCACGTCAAGGCCGCCAAGCCCGGGCATTTCAATGTCCACAAGCGCAATGTCGTAGTCGCCTTTCAGCAACAGCGACAGGCCTTCTCTCCCGTTGCGGGCGAAGTCGCATTCAAACCCGCACATCCCAACGGCTGCGGCAGCGTGCTCAGCCGACATCTTGTCGTCCTCTATCACAAGAACCTTCATTTCCCAGCCTCCTCTTTTTTCCCTGTCTTTCGCTCTATGAGCTTTCCCGTCGCAAACTCCAGCTCATAGCGCTTGCCCTTAAGCGTCTCTAAATACAGTCTGTCCTTGCCTTCATCCCAGCGCGCCACGTCCTCCAACAAGACGCGGCCATCAAAACGACGCGACCAAAAGTCGTAATTCGCCCATTCGTCGGCGAGCTGGTAGTATTCTGGTCCCTTATCGCCGCCCTCACGAGATATTCTGTAGTGGCCGTTGGCGAAAGTCCACACCATCCGACGCAGGTGAGGGATTTTCTTTCTCTCGTAGGTCTTCTTCCCCAAACGCTCCGCCTCTTTCTTCCGCTCAATATTCTCACGCGCAATCTCTGTATGCCCAATGTCGGCAAGGAGAATAAGGACGAGGATCACAACGTAAAGCACGAAGCCGATTGGCAGTGCGCAAATCGAAGCAGCAAGCATCCGCTTGCCTGTCGGACGCGCGGCCCTGAAAGCCAGCAAGACGACGGGCAGGACAAGCATCACCACCGCAATGACAGGGGCGACAAGAACGGCAAGCCAACCGCCCGTGTTGCTAAGTGCCACGATCAGCTCGTCGGGGAATTCCGGCAGAAAACGATAAGGTGAATCGCTGACGTTCGCAAGAAGCAGAATCCCTGATATAAGCGCCAGCAGCAGCGGCGCAAGGAACGCCGCCGCAGGAAGCCACGGACGCCGTATCAACAATTCAACAAAGGACGATACCAAGCGCTTGATCTTCATCGTTTCCACCTCCCGCTCTCCTTGAAATGGACCTCCCACTTAAAAGGCTTTATAAAACCCAGATACTGGGAAAGATATGCAACGTCAACTCCAACGACAACACCTAACGACTTGGCCATGTCATCTGCGCTAATGTGCGAAAGCCCCCACCACTCAAAATCGTATGTATCCGACACAGTAACGTTGAGGGCGACGCGGTCTGCACCGGAAATTGGCCTGCAGACATAGCCGTCATACGATATTTCCGCACGATGCGCGGCGGCGAAAAGATCTCCTGTCAGGAACTCTATTGGCGTCGATTCGTTGACTCTGCTCATCCCCGCGGGCAGCGATTTTATCAGACGACGCACATCTTTCTTGTATTCTGCGGATTCACGAATTTCCGCGATGACAGCATTGCCAATTTCTCTACCCTCCCTGAATACCACCGGATATGTATGATCAATCCCCAACACTGACTCTTCAAGAAGTGTTGCCGCAAAATCCCACTCCATTTTCCCCCTGAAGTACAGCACGGAAAACGCAAACCAGCACGTCCTTGGATCTGGCAGCATGTCGAGGGGATACATTGAGAGCCCCAGATAGTCACAGTTGT
>SUVZ01000507.1 GCA_015061765.1 Lentisphaerota bacterium | reverse complement strand
CGATCCGCAGGGAACCTGATCGAACCCGGCCTTTTCCAGAAACAGGAACGACTCAAGATGGACGCGTCTCGCCTCAGGAATCTTCTCGAGATCAAACCATTGCCGATAGTACCAATTCGACTGCAGCACGCTCTTGGGCATCTTCGCAAGAAACTCGTCTTTGTGCCCCCAGATATAGTCGCTCCATATCCATGGCCGCACACCTTCCTTCTCGACCGTTTTCACGAAGAAAAGAAAATCATGCCACCACAGATCCCCTTTGCGTACAACTCCATACGCATATTTACTCTGATGCCCGAACGACTCTTCATCATAGCCCAAATGCAGAAAACGAGGACGGTCGAAGATTTCACACACGTCACGTATCACATCGGCGCACACCTTGTAGTAGTCGGGCGTGGACACCATGCGCCCGTACTCTTTCAGCCACGTATCATGTGATGCGGAGAAATTGATCTTCGGGATAGGCTCAATGCCAAGACCGCGCAGACGCGCAATCTCCTTGCGCACCCTATCTACACTCCAGGTTCCCTTGACGGCAAGCTCCGGATGGCTGGGGTAGAAGCACCCCTCTCCAAGATCAATCACAACGGTGTTGAACTTGAGCTGCGCCATCCGATCCGTAACCCTCTGCCAGACATCCCCGTCACAGCGAAGATGATCGGCGGCCGTGACGATCCCAAGATCCTCCTTCTTCGTATTCCCCCATGATTCGACAGGCACGTCGCTCCACATATTGTAGCCGAGATTGAGAAACATCCCGCGCATTTCTTCCATCTTTCCGTTCATTGATTTAGCCTTTCGGTTTATCTCATTGTATCGTAACGATCAGACCGGGTTTGCGGACGAGCCAACCATCCTCATCCTGCACAACTGAATTTCCGTTGATCAGAATCTTTGAAAGAACGTCTGCACCAAGGAACTTCTCCGTGCCAATCCGGATGGCACTCGATCCAGACTGCGACTCAACAGAAAGCGTTGCCTCTGGCTCGAACGACATATCCGCAACCGACAGCGAAGCATTATCCTCCACAACCAAGCGCAAAGCGCCGCCGACAGCAACCTTCCCCATCGTGCGAACACCTGTCACCGTGACCGTCTGCGCCGCACCGGATGCAGCTGCAAATCTAACCGTCCCCTCTCCTGCATATGAATTGTTGAGATCAAGTGCATCCGCACCGAGCGTCAACATCGTATTTTCATTCACCGTTATGTCTCCTGCAATCTCAAGTGCACCCGTAAGCGTAACACCGCCCTTAAAGACCGCCCTAAATGATCCGACGCTGTATCCACTCGCATGCGCCTTTCCGTTTTCGTCTTTCCATACCTTTCGTATATCCATCGCCCCGGTGACACTGTCATAATTATGCGGTTCCGTGTTGGCATGGTCGTATTTCCCGTATACCGCTCTGGCCGATATGTCATTGCCCGACTGGACAAATTCAACCTTTACACACACGCGGGCAGAATCATAGAGCGTTTGAAACTGCACATTTGCCGTTGTTCCGTCATTGATAAAATAATGAACCGATGAAGAGCGGGAACCACCATGCACATACAGTATTCCTTCGGTAATCGAAACAATGTCCTCCACCTTGCGGTTCCGCCAATAGACGACGGGTGAGCCTGTACGCGGATTTTCCGCATTTTGAGGAAGTCCGTTGTCGTATTGCCTATCCGTATCCATACTGCATCCAAAAGACAGCAAAGGAACTCCATCTCCGCCGATAGCCGTTACATCCTTGACACCGAACGTACTACCTATTTCTCCGGCAATACCATCATTCTCAAAGTCATGTCCCACATCAAGTTTATCCCAAACGTATTTTATCCATTGAACCTTGCCATAGACATCAGCGCATTCCTGTTCAAAAAGAATCTTGACGCTTATTATCAAAAACCTGTTGTCGGACGTATGCTTAGTCTGAAATTGAACGGTACGACCATTTGCCGTTTCCGTCTCGAAATAGGGTTGTGCCGACAGAACATTGGAATAATACTTTACAGAAGCACCTGTCAATGTCATTTCGTGCAGATTCCTGTTTTTCCAAAGGCACACACGCGCCCCTTGCTTGGAATTGTTTTCGTCCTTCGGATGATATCCGGTATGAACCACCGACATCACAGCCCCCGTATTGCATATATCATTGCATATCACAGGATTGCTTCCCGCCAGAATATTGGCGCTTGGGAAAAAATTTATCCGCGAACCTGAAATCCTGCATCTTGCGCCAGCATCAAAGACAATGCCGTCAACCTGCTTTTCCCCGTCTACAACAATATCACCGCTCATAGCCGTAAAATTGGCCTGAACGCCATCCTTCCAAGTCGATGCGACTGCGTCGGCACTCTGATTCGTCCAATTCGCCGTCAGAGAGTCCCACTTTTCACCTTCTCCTCCATTCCAGAATTTCAATGATGCGACATTTCCGTACAGAACCAATTCCTGAAACCCGACATAGTTCTGATCCTCCTCCGCAGAAGTGGTGGAATAGTCAGGGTACATCTTAATGCGGTAATGCTGATAACAGCCTCTATTGCCGACGGGCACATCATAATCACGGTAAGCGATCTCTTCTGTCCACAACTGAGCTTCCGATGTTCTGTACAGCGTGGACCAGGAATTTCCGTCCATCGATGCCTGAAGCGCAAAATTGCGTGTTGTTCTGGTAAAAGGATAGTATGAACCCGAATGCATCCTGTAAAGGCGGAATGAAGAAACCGTCAGACCTTTATCCGGTGCATCTGGAAGATGGACATTCAATTCAATTGCCGGAGCTGCCCGATTTTCGGCGGTTCCGCGATTCATCAAAGCCCGGCCTGCATCCGTGGTCAAATTCCCATCGAAAGCCCCCTTTGCCATACCGCTGTATTCCGTGCCGTCTGATATGGTTACCGTGTAACTGTCCGCCCCTTTCCTACGCAACCAGTCCGTAAGGTCGATCACTGCAAAGGCAGAATGTGCCGCAGCAAATGCCGATACGGCATAAAAAAGCAACAAGTTTCGCATGGCTCAATCCTTTCGATAATGGCAGATGTGTGGAATATACCAAAATGATTTTTTTTTTCAAGCGAAACCGCAAAATAAAAACCTGCAATCACGGTGATTTTTCTTGAACA
>SUVZ01000506.1 GCA_015061765.1 Lentisphaerota bacterium | reverse complement strand
AGAATAAAATTACGGTTGAAAAAAAAATGGTTTTAGTATTATCTCAAGCACCTATTAATAGGTGATTGAGAGGGAGTATTGAAATCATATTGTTTTGTCGCCGTTTGTATTTGCTGCAGCAGTGGTTTTGCCGCCTGTAATGGCGGTCCTGCTTTTGTGTATGAGGCGGATGGGGTCGATGTTTCTTCGACAGGGGTGAAGTGCCGGGAAGACTGGCGTGTTGTAGATCGGATTGACTTCGACAGCTCCAATGGATGGCGGATAGACAACTACTCGAAGCGTCTTTCGATTGTTGTCGAGAAAGAGTTTCTTGGTAAAAGATGTCTCTATGTCGGCGGTGCCACCAACAGGCGCGATACTGCATGGTGCGCGAAGAGTCCGAGGTTTTCAATACCGAAAGGCATCGGCAGGTGCAGGGTGCAGATGAAGGTGTATTCCGACAGGATGCTTTCCGCTGCCAAGGAGCCGTTGTCCGACATATCGTGCGAACGGTGGCAGAATGCGGTCTGCTGGTACAACGGTTCCGGCGAAAGGATCGGAGCCGGACCGTTCACCTATTTCACCGCCGGTGAAGGGCGCTTCGCCGATGCCGTTTCCGAACTGACGGTCCCTCCTGATGCGGTTGCAGGCGCATTGAGGTTCGGGTTCGACAGCCCGAATGTCGGACCCGGTGAGAAGGTCGCTTTTGCGGATGTCGCGATTGCCGTTCCCCCGGATTGCAGGCGCCATGTGCGCCGTGCCTCTTTCGTCTCGGAAATGCGCGAGGGCGGAGAAATCTCGTGGTGTGCAGATGCTCCGCGTGGAACATCCGTGCGCCTCCAGTGGCGAGGCGCCGACAACCCCAAGAAACTTTCAGCCCTTCCGTTCAGGGGGCCGGACGGGACGGAGCGTACCGCATATTCAGGGTCTTTCAGGGCGGATGCTCCCTATGTGCAGTATAGGGCGATACTGTCTTCTGACGGATGTTCCACCCCGGTGCTGAAGAGTGTTGCCGTGGGGAAGCGTATCGACTCCGATTGGCTCCATGCGATCGACGATGCGCCTCCTGAAGTATGGCGCGCAATGGATTCGCCGACGCAGGACAGGTCTCCGCGTCTTGCGTTTCTTGTCCGCGACGAGTCGTGCGTTGACTGGGGATCGGTCAGGATAAGCGTCGATGGAGAAGAGGCGACGGAGCGTTTTGTCCGCGATGGCGACATTCTCCGTGAACGCCAGCCGCGCAGCGCTCCGTATTCCGAAGGGATTCACAGGGTGAAGATAGCGGCTTCGGACTGCCGCGGCAATTCGGTCGTTTCGCAGAAGATATTCTATGTCGGCAAGGCGCCGGACGTTCCCGGATGCACTCTACGGGAAGACGGGATGACGCTCGTGGACGGCAAGCCGTTCTTCCCGATAGGCCTGTACGGCATGTGCGCAAGGGAGTTCAACGGCAACAGCCTCGACAAGGCATTCGCGGACATCAAAGCGGCGGGATTCAACTTTGCCCAGACGTACGGAAAACCGTACGCGGATGAATTTCTCGGTTCTGCGCAAAAGTATGGCATAAAACTGTGGGTGGCATGGCGTAAGCCCGATTCCAATTTCATGGATAAAGGGCGTGGATTTCCGCAGGTGCTCGCATGGTACCTTGGAGACGATACGTCTGAACACGCAACGCCTCAGGAGGTGCGCGACCGGCATGACAATGTGACGGCGTTGGATCCGCATCGCCTTACGTGCCAGGCGGATGTGCTGAGTCCGCACTGGCAGGTATCCAGATATGCCCGGTATGTGACCGCGACCGATGTGTTCATGCCCGAGATATACCCGGTGCGCGAACAGAAGGGGCATCCCAGCGACGTCACGTGCGTGGCCGACACCGTGTTTGAGATGAAGCGCATCAAACGGGACATGGCGCAGTTCGGCGACGGCAAGGTGCGTTCGTGCTGGCCCATTCTCCAGTGGTTCAAGGGGTGGGGCAACTGGCACCATTTCCCTTCCCGCGAACAGCTGTTCGCCACAAGTTTCGCCGCCATAGTCCATGGCGCGAACGGAATCACCTGGTACACGTACGGCGGCTTCTACGACAAAAAGCGCAAGAAGTCGAACGAGGGTGTGACCTCGACCCCGGAAAGATGGCGCGACATCTGCGACCTTGCCGGATGGCTCAGGGAACTTTCGCCAGTGCTGCTGTCCGGTTCGTGCGAGCAACCTTCCGCCGCAGAGGTGCTTTCTGGGCCTAAGAAGGATGCCTGCGGCGAGATCCCCGTTACGGCGCTTCTCAGACGTCATGGCGGCAAGGCGTATCTTATTGCGGTGAATGCCGCGCACGAGAAAGTACGCGCTCGATTCAGGCTCGCGAATGTAGGATCGCAGGCGGAAGTGCAGCGGGAAGGGCGCAGTGTACTCTGCCCGCAGGGCGTGCTTGAAGATGATTTCGCTCCGTTTGGAGTGCATGTTTACTGTATAAACGAAAGGGACTGACAATGAAGAGACTTGCGTTCATAGGGCTGGCTGCCTCCATTCACGCGATGGCGGCCGACACGGTCGTTTCAGGCGATATGCAGATCGAAGCCGGAACGATGTACGAGATCAATGTCGGCAGCGGCGACACCGTCACATATTCCGGATTGATATCCGGTGAGGGCGGCGTAAAGAAAACCGGCACCGGGACGCTTGTCTTGTCCGGAGCGAATACGTTTTCGGGCGGTTTCAATCTTGTGGAAGGCAAGGTGCGCGCAGACAGTGAACAGGCGTTCGGCACGGCGGCCGTAACGAATTCGGCGACAGTGTCGGGGACTCAGTTCATCTTCAATGTCGATGGCGGCGTTTTTGAGAATCAGTTTTTACTGCTGGGTTCGAAGACCAATGGCTCTGGAGATTATCCGACTCTGTATTTTCAGAAGAACACTACGCTCAATGGCGATGTCACCCTGGCCATGGAGACTAATTTCGGAAATCTGAATTCGTCTTCGATCGTCGTGAATTTCTACGGTCGGATACTTGGAGGAGCGAACATCCTCTATAAAATAGGCTCTTCGTGCATGAGTGTGGGTCGGTTCATGCCACCTCCTGACGAGATTTCCCTTTGTTCATGCGCATCGGAGCGTTGCAACTGGGCCACGGGATTGTGATGTTCGAGCAGAAC
>SUVZ01000028.1 GCA_015061765.1 Lentisphaerota bacterium | reverse complement strand
CTCGAGCACCACCTCGCCATCGCGAAGAAGCCGTTCGGCACCAAGATCCTTCCTGCATGGCGTTCAGACAAGGCCTCGAAGGTCGAGAACGTCAAGGCCTGGAACGAGTGGATGGACAAGCTGTCCGCCGCCGCCAAGATGCCGGTCAAGACGTATGACGATTTCATGGACGCGATGGCCAAGCGCCACAAGTTCTTCGAGAAGGCGGGTTGCGTAATCTCCGACTACGGCATCACCGAAATCTTCGCTGCTCCCTACACCGAGGCGGAGGTGCGCCGCATCTTCAAGAAGCTCCGCGGCGGCAAGGCCGTCACGCCGGAGGAGGCCGTCAAGTTCAAGAGCGCATGGCTCTTTGAGGGTCTCAAGGCCGATGCGAAGGCGAACTGGACCACGCAGCTCCACTATTGCTGCCTTCGCGACAACAACACGAAGATGTTCAAACTGCTTGGCCCCGACACCGGCTTCGACTGCATCGGCGACTGGTCCGTCACCGAATCGCTCGCAAAGCTGTTCGATCGCCTTGAGCAGGGGGACTGTCTGCCCCGCACGATTCTCTACTCCCTCAACCCGAAGGACAACGAGATGCTTGCGACGCTCATGGGATGCTTCCAAAAGGGCCCCGACCGCGGCAAACTCCAGCTCGGCAGCGCCTGGTGGTTCCTTGACCAGAAGGACGGCATGAAGAAGCAGATCGAGGCTCTCTCCGCCCTTGGCTGTCTCGGGAACTTTGTCGGCATGCTCACGGATTCCCGTTCCTTCCTCTCCTACACCCGCCACGAGTATTTCCGCCGCATTCTCTGCGGAAAGCTTGGCGAAGAGGTCGAGCGCGGCGAGATTCCGAACGACATCAAGTGGCTCGGCAAGATCGTCTCCGACATATCCTTCAACAACGCCAACAACTACTTCTTCGGCGGCAAGGCCTAATCGCCTTGCCGAAGGACGGAAAGGATCAGTAAAATGGCTGAGAAAAAAGAGAAGGCTGCCGCTTCCGCAGGTAAGTCCAACACCGCGCTTGAGTCGGTGCTTTCGCAGATCCGCAAGGAATTCGGCGAACTTTCGATTCTCAGGCTCGGCGAGGACGCCCATGCAGACATTCCCGTGATTCCCACCGGCGCGCTTTCGCTCGACCTTGCGCTCGGCGTTGGCGGTCTGCCGCGCGGCCGCATCGTCGAATGCTACGGGCAGGAGTCCAGCGGCAAGACGACCCTGGCGCTCCATGTTGTCGCCAACGCGCAGAAGGCCGGCGGCATTGCGGCGTTCATCGACGCTGAGCATGCCCTCGACCCCGGCTACGCGAAGAAGATCGGCGTCAATCTTGACGACCTCATTGTCTCGCAGCCGAACTCCGGCGAAGAGGCGCTCTCCATTTGCGAGCAGCTCTGCAAGAGCGGTGCGCTGGACGTGATTGTGGTCGACTCCGTCGCGGCGCTTACGCCGCAGGCCGAGATTGACGGCAACATGGGCGATTCGCACATGGGCCTCCAGGCCCGTCTGATGTCCCAGGCGATGCGCAAGCTTACGGGTGCGCTCGCCCAGTCCAAGACGCTCTGCATCTTCACGAACCAGGTGCGCGAGAAGATTGGCATCATGTTCGGCAATCCCGAGACCACACCCGGCGGCAAGGCCCTCAAGTTCTACGCGAGCTGCCGCATGCAGGTGCAGCGCATCGGCGCGATAAAGGATCCGGGCGGCACCGTGATCGGCAACCGTACCCGCGTGAAGGTTGTCAAGAACAAGGTTGCGCCTCCGTTCACCGAGGCGGAGTTCGACATTCTCTATTCCTGCGGCATTTCGTGGGAAGGCTCCGTTCTTGACGCAGCGCTTGCGCGTGGTGTCGTCGAAAAGCGCGGAAGCTGGATATCCTACGGCACAGAACAGCTGGGGCAGGGCTCGATGGCGACGATTGAGTTTCTCAAGTCCCATCCCGAAATCACGGCTGAAATCGTTGAGAAAGTTAAGTCCACACCGGTTCTGCCGGGTGGTACGAGGAAGAAATGACTTTAGAAGAACAGGTGAAGATATTGAAGACCGCCCTTGAGGACAAGAAGGCGGTCGACATAAAGGCTTACGACGTGCGCGGCGTATCCGGATTTGCGGACGCATTTGTGGTCGCAACCGGAACCGCCGCCCCGCATCTCAAGGCGCTTGTCGCTGGGGCGCAGTCTGCCATGAAGGACGTTGATGTGGATTCCTACCGCACAAGCGGCGATCCGCAGAGCGGCTGGATTGTCGTGGATTATGTGGACATTGTGGTTCATGTGTTCTCGCCCGAAGCTCGCGCCTACTATGCGCTCGAAAAGCTTTGGGGAGATGCCAAACCTCTTTGACAGCGACGGTTGGTGGATGATGAATGACAATTCTCGGGATAGAGTCCAGTTGTGACGAGACGGCATGCGCAATCGTGAAGGATGGCACAGAGGTGCTGTCCAATGTCGTGTATACCCAAATCAAGCTACATCAGCCATGGGGCGGCGTCGTGCCGGAGATTGCGTCACGCGCCCATGTGGAGAAGATATCGGGTGTCATTTCCGCCGCTGTCGGCGACGCTGTCTCTTCGGGCGGCATTTCAGGGCTGGATGGCATTGATGCTGTAGCAGTGACATATGGGCCGGGGCTTGCGCCAGCGCTGCTCGTTGGGCTGAATGCGGCGAAAGGCCTTGCGATGTCCCTTGGCGTTCCGCTTCTTGGCGTGAATCATATTGAAGCCCATCTTCATACGCCGTTTCTTGAATCTGGGATGAAGCCTGATGAGATGATGCCTGCGTTGGGGCTTGCCGTATCAGGAGGGCACACCAGTTGGATTGACATGCCGGAGTACGGGAAGTACGCAATTGTAGGACAGACTCTCGACGATGCCGCAGGGGAGGCTTTCGACAAGGCGGCAAAGCTGCTCGGTCTAGGCTATCCCGGCGGTCCGGTGATAGACCGGATGGCAAAAGAGTACGATGGAGACGACTTCATAGCATTTCCAAAAGGCCGTCCGCGTTCCGGAACGGCCGCTCTCGCCGGACTTGACGCGGATCTCTGCACTTCATTCTCCGGATTGAAAACCGCTCTTCTTAACTATGTAAGGAAAGTCCGCGGCGATGATGCGTCCACGCCGATCCCTGACATTCCCCGCATATGCGCGAGCTATCAGAAGGCGATAGTGGATTCTATAGCTGACCGTACGGCGACGGCGCTCAAGCGCAGGAGGTATAAGTCTCTGATTGTCGGCGGAGGGGTGTCTCTCAACGGTGCATTGAGAGAGTCTCTTGCAAACGTGGCGGCGCGGGCAGGAGTGGACATCCTCATGGCAAAGCCAAAATATTGCGGCGACAATGCGGCGATGATTGCCGGTTTGGCGTGTCATCGACGCAACCTTGCCAACGATGATGCGTTGAATGTTGATGTCCATCCGTCACTTGAGGCAGGCGAGGGGTGACAGCCAAAGTACGTCTTGATTGGAGGTGTCAGTGTTTCACCCCCGCTATGGCGCTCACCGATTTCGACGGAACCATTAGCAACGCGTCGGTCAGTGATATGCCTGCAGTCCGCGATGCGTCGAGCAGACTGAGCATCGTCTTTTGTTCGGTCAGCCGAAAGTCTCCGTAGCCTGGCGAGTATCTGGCGGTCAGGGTTTCTCCGGCGCGCAGTTCCGCTCGTATCTTGTCCTCCACGGAATCCATGAGCTTTTCAATGGCCGCCGTTCCGATGGCCTGCACGATCAGTGCATCAGCCCCTGATGTCACGGACACCCTTCTCATGAATGCATCAAATCCAGCGCCGAGCGTTCCGCACATGAGATATGCCGCCCTGCATCCGCGAAGATGGGTGGTCAGCGTTCGTGACATCTGCAGGGTCAGTCCCCCCGACGATATGCCGTGTTCCGAAATCGGAAATCGTTTCCAGGTATAGCTTGGACGTATCGTACCGGCTGCCAATCCGCAGAGTTGGGCTATGCGCCTGGACAGGACGGCATCGGTCACGGCATCTTCCATTTGCAGATATCGGACGGCATCCTTCGTGTCAATGGTCATTTGTCGGCAGAAGTCCGTTTTCTTTTCCTGTACGGGTGGGTGGGGCTGTCAGTGCACTAGGCCGCGCAGATTTCGCATTATCCGTTCTGCTATCTCCGGCTTGTTCATGGTGTAGATATGGATTGCGTTTACGCCGTTTGCCAGAAGGTCTACGATCTGTTCGGTGGCGTAGGCGACGCCGGCGTCAATCATTGCCGGCGGGCTGTCGCCGAATCTGTCGACGATTGCCTTGAAGCGGCTTGGAAGGTATGTTCCGGAAAGCTGGCATATGCGGCTTATCTGTCTTCCGTTCGTGACTGGCATGATTCCCGCTATGACCGGCACTGTCACTCCGTGCCCACGGAGCTTTGCAAGGTAGCGGTAGAATATGTTGTTGTCGAAGAACATCTGTGTTGTGATGAAGTCAAGTCCAGCATTGACTTTTTCACGGAGATGTCTGATGTCGTCTTCAAGATGAGGGCAGTCAGGGTGGCATTCCGGATAGCACGCGCCGCCTAGGCAGAAGCCGGACGGACGAAGCGCACGGACCAGATCGACCGCATGTTTGAAGTGGCCAGGAGGTGATTCGGCGGCTTCTTTCGGGATATCGCCCCTGAGACACAGTATGTTTTCGATTCCTGCCGTTCGCAGAGCCTTCACTTCGTCCGCTATGCGATCCCGTGATGCGGCGACGCAAGTGAGGTGTGCAAGCGCCGGCACTCCGCATTCCTGTACGAAGGACGCGATTTCTGCCGTATTCGCCTGTGCGTTGCCAGACGCTCCGTACGTGACTGAAATGAACGCAGGATGCTGCTGCGCAAGCCTAGCCACGGCGTTTTTTACGGGGGCGAAGGGGGTGTCTTTCTTTGGCGGAAACACCTCGAAGGATACCATGGGACGTCCTGATGCAAGAATATCTTTTATCTTCAACTGAAACTCGCTTTCCGCGTCACATCTGATGACGCTTCTCTGTCATGCGCGTGATTATAGCATTAATCCGTTCGAGAAAAAAGCGATGAATCTCATCGGCTGGGCCGGGGAAGTGCCGCCGCAGGATTAGTCGACGCCGGATTCGACTGTTGAAAATGTGATTTTGCCGTCGGGAAACTTGCGGATAGGCGGATGGTTTGATATAATGCACGTGTTTTTTTTCAGTAGTTTGGAGAAAGTTCAATAGATGGCTATCGTTCTCGGTCTTCCGAAGGGAAGCTTGCAGGAGTCGACCTTCGCGCTGTTCAAGCGCGCGGGTTTCAATGTTTCATGTTCATCCAGGAGTTACATTCCCTCCATTGACGACACGGATATCAAGTGTCGACTGCTTCGTCCGCAGGAGATGAGCCGCTATGTAGAGCTTGGTCTTCTCGATGCCGGCATCTGCGGATACGATTGGGTGTACGAGAACGGATCCGACGTGCAGGAAGTCTGTGAGCTCAATTATTCGAAGGCGACATCCAATCCCGTTCGCTGGGTGCTTGCGGTTCCCAACGACTCCAAGATCAAGTCGGTCAAGGATCTCAAGGGCAAGCGCATCTCCACCGAGGCCGTCGGTCTTGTGAAGCGCTATCTCAAGAAGAACGGTGTGAAGGCTGACGTGGAGTTCAGTTGGGGGGCAACTGAGGTCAAGGCTCCCGAGCTTGTGGATGCCATTGTGGACCTTACGGAGACGGGGTCTTCGCTCCGCGCGAACAATCTCCGCATCGTGGATACGATACTTACGTCAACCACGCGCATGATCGCCAACAAGAAATCATGGAAGAACGCAGCGAAGCGCGCGAAGATCGAGCAGCTAAAGATGCTTCTTCTCGGAGCGCTTGATGCGCAGAAGCGCGTGCTTCTCAAGCTTAATGCGCCTGCGAAGAATCTGGAGAAGATCGTCAGAGTCCTTCCTGCGCTCCACGCCCCCACGGTCAACAAGCTCAACGATCCTGACTGGTTCGCCGTTGAGACCGTCGTGGAGGAGCGGCTTGTGCGCGATCTCATCCCGCCACTCCGTTCGGCGGGTGCGACGGGCATCATTGAACTCGCCCTCAACAAGGTCATTTTCTAAACAACGCCGGGGTTCCAGGCAGAACGTCAACCAAAGGAGAAATCAAGATGGGTTCCATCAAGAAGAAGCGCCGTAAAAAAATGTCGAAGCATAAATACGACAAGCGCATGAAGGCGCAGCGGCATAAGAACAAGTAAGCTTGTTCAAGCAGAAAAATGAGGGCTCCGTTTTTGACGGGGCTCTCTTTTTTTTTTGTACGATGGGAAACAACCTTGACCGTACTGCTTTCGCGTGCGGCATGACCGACGGAAAATGGGGCGTGAACTCCTAGAACGCGATTAGACTCTGCCGTCTCTGGAGCCGCCACGCCGACGGCGTGACGCCGTGCGCCCGCCGGAATACGTAGTTGAAATACCTGGCCGACGAGTAGCCGCATTCCTGCGCAATGTCCGAGACGGCGCGGTCGGTATCGGCAAGAAGACGGGTGGCTTCCGCCATCCGCATGCCGGCTATCAGCTCGCCGGGGGTCTTCCCCGTGATCTCCTGAATCATGCCGATTGTGGCGGATCTTGAATATCCGCTGTACGCGCACAGTCTCGAGACCGAAAGACGTTCCTTGTAGTGCGCCTCTATGAATGCGAGAGTCTTGTCCGCGACATCTGCCTTCACGGCGTGCTCATGGACCGGTCTGCGTCCTTGACGGCGGTCCTGATACGGGAATTTGAGCAGGATCATCGCGGCGATGACGCGCGCGAGCGCGATTTCCTCATCTGACAGAGAATTGCCCCTGTCGGCGAGTTCGTACATCTCGGCGAAGAGCGCAAAGAGCTCTCGTCGGCACGGCACGGCCCGACACGGGTTTGCCGTTATGGATCTGAGAAGCGACCGGACAACAGAATCCGGGACGATGGCGAGACCGTTTCCGCGTCCGGTTTTCTTCGGACTGGAAAGGAGAAGTTCCACGCGCTTCCCGGCGACCTCCTGCATCTTCACGTGACGGTGGGGCATGTTCGCCGGTATGACGATGCACTGCCCCGCCGACAGCATGACTTGAGGCCTGTCCTTGAACTCGTACGCGAACTCGCCGAAAAGGCTGCATAGGAGCTGATCCTCCGCGTGGGTGTGCCAGTACGTCTTGACGCCTCTGTGCGACGTAAAGCGGTGTACGCACTTGAGCCAATCGAGCGCAAGCTTCTGCACCGGAATGTGCGACGGGGATTGTCCGTATGCCTGTGTGTTTTTCATATCTCCAAAAGTATATCAGAAGAACGGCCTATGCGGTTCATAAAAAGTACTTTAGATAATTTCTGAATTGCGGCGGGTTGTCCTCTGTTGATACAATAAAGCGCACAATACATGAGAGTGTTATTCCATATTTTGTCGCTGCGGTTTGCAGTTGCATGCGCCGTTGCAAACGCTACTGCGGCGATCTCCCCTCTCAAGTGCGGCGCCGACGGTTTTAGCGACGTGCGGTGCGCGGCGTTCTTCGCGCGCGACGGGAAGATGGAAGAGGGGCGGGCCTTTATCGGCGAGCTTCGCGCGCGTCCGGCGCAAGGACGCACCCTGGAAGAACTGCAGTCGGTCGATATGGCGGAATTCGCCCTCATCAGGAAAGATATTGAAAACAACAGACCGCGCGCCGTCGAGTGTCTGCGCGCGGTGTGCGACGCATGCCCCACGAGTTTCTGGGGATGGGCGGCGTATACGTTCTTAAAAGACATGGGCGAAAAGGTCGCCGAGCCTCCGAAAGATCCGTTGCGCGGGCTCGGCTCGCTAGCAGACGGTGTTGTGAATTTGGAGCCTGAACGGTTGAAGATAGGAAACGGGAAAGGGGGAACGGGGAAAAGTGTTCCCAAAGTCAGCTATCCGAAGCAATTCACCATTAAGGATCTCAAGCCCGGTTCTTCCGTGCGTCGCGCGATTTTGAAAAATCGGCTCATCGAAATCTGCACCGAGAAGAAGATAAAAGAGGTATTGTCGGCGGAAGGCGGCGAAGTATTATTCAATCGCCTTTGGAACGATGATGCAATGCTGGAGGATTTTCTTCTTTCGGGTCCGGTCTTTGACGGTCCGCTGGCGCTCGAGACGCTCATGACTCTTCTACTCAACGACGAGAAGGAGGGCTGGGCTAAGACGAGCATGGGACGCTGCGCCACGGTCGCGGTCGCGATAAATGCGATGAAGGGCGACGATATGAAGGAGACGGTGCGTCACTGGGCGGCGTTCCGGCGGCTCGGTACTCTGGGCAGGTTCGTGGAGAGTGCGAAAGAGCGCGACTGCCGTCAGTGGCGTTTTATCGTTCGCCGTCCGGTGGATTCTGCCGACATTATCTATCTCAATACGACGCGGCGCTACCCGGCGCGATTCAGGCGCAATGTCGGTCTTCAGGGCGTACCGTACAGGAAGAGAAACTGCTTTGACGTCAGCAAGTGGGCGAAGAACGACGAGTTTCTGCGTCCGTGGCTCGCCTCCGGCTGGCCGCGCCAATATCTGCGCTCGCGCGTCGGCGGCGTGTGCACCGAGCAGGCGATGTGGGCGGCTCTTTGCGCGAATGCGCACGGGATTATGTGCGAGCGCGCCGGTCAACCCGGGCACTGCGCGTGGCTTCTCAATGAGAACGGCGACAACTGGAAGATCATCAACGGAATCCGTCCGTACACCCAGGGCGTGTTCAAACTGTGGGGGAAGGGCTTCCAATACATCCAGTCCGTGGAACGCGCGTTTGCCGACAGGACGGCGCATGACGAATCGGAACTCCTGCTCTTCGCAGGGCGCATTCGAGAGGCGGCGATGCGCTGCCCCTACAACTACACGGCCTGGCGCGCCTACACCGATTCCCTTAAAGAAAAGGGGGCTGATATTGACGAGTGGCGCAAATATCTCGATGAACTTTTCGCTACCCAGCCGGATGGGCGTCTCGTTTCGTGGGATTTTGCGTGGGAGGCGATCGAGGCGATGGCGGCGAAGGGGCTGGATGAGACGCCGCTTGCCAAGGAGACTGCGCGCGTCTTCAAGTCGCTGCCTCAGCCCAAGACGGCTATCGCCGAGGAGATGAACTACCGGCGCGATGCGCTCGCGCGCTTTCTCAAACGATTCAGGAAGAGCGATGAACTGACGATGAAAATTCTCTCCGTCGCGATAGATGCCAACAAAGAGGGTTCGGACTATATTGCGCAGATGTTCGCCTACGCGCTCGGACGATGGGCGAAAGACAAGGCGAAAATCGGCCGATTTTTCGCCCTTGCTTCGGCTAAAGCCGGGAACGGAGGGGATGCCGCAGGCAAGCTTGACTGGCGCGCGATTTCCTCGATCAAGGGATTTCGCGAGGATCGTGCGTTGTTCAGGATGTTGGCGTCATTCCGCAATGAGGACGATCCGCCGCACGGAACGTCGAATGTTCCTGATAACGATTACGGGCAGCCCCTTGCATCGGCGGATGCGCTCGTGAAGATTTCATCCCGCGGACGCGGCGACACGCCTGAAGACCACGCCCGCATCTCGGATGCAACGCCCTACGATCCGAAACGCCCGGGGCTTTTCGCCACGAAGAATGAAACATCGCCGTGGGTCGTCGTCGAACTCGCGGGGGATGTCTCCGTCTCGGGCATGACGGTCGTCGGGGATGCGCGCGGGCTTGCGGCATGGGTGTCGCAGGACGGCAAGGACTGGCAGGAGGTTGCATCGAATGGCGGCGGCGAATCGCTCTGGCGGATTGACCTTGGCGCGAAATCGCCAGTGGCGAAGTTTGTGAAGGTCGGCCGCATGGGCGGCGAAAAGAAGCCGCTTAAGCTCAACAAGGTTCTCGTGTACGGTAAAAGGCTATTCTAATCGACAAGCGAAAGGATTATTGAGATGAACATGGAAACTATCGCCTATTCTCGGGGTAAAGCTATAAGTTTTCTCTTTGCCGCGGCAATCGCGTTCTGCGCGACGGCTACTGTGAGGGCCGACGAGGTCGTCGATCTGAAGGGAGACACTCTGAGCATGAATGCCGCCGGGTTCGGCGAATACAAGGACAAGATTATTGAGAACGGGACTGTCACCATAACGGAAAGTCTTGGCAAGGCAACGCCTGGCAGATATACAATCGGTAGTGGCGCTGTCGTAGAATACGGGGCCAACGCAGACTTCAGCGGCGATTGGGATCTCAACATCGTCAACGGCGGAACGCTCCACCAGACGGCAACTACCGGTAGACTTTTGATGCCGAATTTGTACGGTGATTGCAGATTGACATTGGATAAAGGGACTTTCTTAACGGACGACAACGGCGGCACCTCTGGCAGTAGTGGAGCCCAGGCGATTAACTTCGGTATGGCCTGGCTGAACAACTCTGGCGTAAGCGGTAAAGACCTATCCGCGAAAGTCGTCTTGAAAAACGACAGCACGCTTTCGCTTCCGAGCGGGAAGCTTCAGATCGGTGGCGTAAGGAATAATACTAGTAACAAATATACTGCTAATTCGTTGAAGGTTGACTTTGCCGTCACGAATTCAACTGTTTCGTCTCCCAACAAGGAAATCGCCTTAGGTGTCGCCAGTAACAATAATACCAAAGACAAACTGACGGATGCATCGAGCAGCTATACAAAAGCCGCTTTCGGCCCCGGTTCGGACATAACATGCCAGCAGATTTTCGCCCGCCCCATTCCTTCGCCGTCCGCCGTGTTCGATGGTGCGACGCTCCATTGGGCTGGTACCGGCAATAGCTTTATCGGACAGGACTCGGCAGTTTCCGGTGACATCTACGAGATTCAGGCGAATGGTCTGACGGTCGATATTCCTGACGGCAAGTCGCTTACAACAGGCGCAAACTCATCGGCGCTCAAGGGTGTAGGCGGCATTACAAAGATTGGCGAGGGGTCAATTACCTGGAACACTATCACCGTCGCAGGCAGCGGGGCACACGTGTTCACCGGTCCGCTCGTCGTCTCGAACGGCACGTGGACATCCTCGGTCGGCTATGCGGCGTCTGCGTTCAAGGTCGATGGCTCGAACAGCGTGCTTGCGCTTTCCGGTGCGCTCACCGCCGCAAACGTCGCCCTCGCCGCGACGGACAGCGGCACGCTGACGCTCGCTGGAGCGACGCTCACGGACGCCTCTCCCGACTTGACGCTCGTGGGCGGCGGCACAACCGACTATTTCATGCGCGACAACACGGTCGGCTCCTATGCTTTCGACACGCTCACGCTTGGTCCGGGAGCGGTTCTCGATCTAGATGCCGATGCGTCGGGAGCCGACACGATCAGCGCCACGACGACGAACATCACGGCCACGGCGGCGAATCCCGTTAGAATCAACATTAACTTTACGGCCGCTCCCGCCGCCGGTCAGACGTTCGCGTTCTTCGCGACGGACGATGCGGCGAAGTTCGCGGTCAATCCGAAGCTCGGCAGCCTGACGGTCCCGAATGAACTTTCGGTTGTCGATGGCGTTCTTGTCATGACGGTGACCGCCGACGATTACACATGGAACGGCTCGCAGACGAAATGGGGCGATGATGGCGCCTGGACGAAGGGCGACGCTCCCGCCACATGGTCGGACGGCAACAACGCCATTTTCAGCACCGCGAATGCATCTGCGATCCTCGCGGCGGACGCGGCGGCCAGCAAGGTGGCGTTCAACGAAGATGCCTCCATAACAGGATCGGCTGTTCTCACAGCCTCAGAGGTCTCTGTCGTCCCAGACGTCTCGGCATTCATCTCCGCACCGACCGCGGGTGCGCTCACGAAGACCGGTGCGGGCACGCTCACGCTCGGCGCGTCGCGTACGGATCAGACGACGCTTTCGGAAGGAACGCTGTCGGTGGCGAACGGTGCGACGCTCAATCCTTCCAAGCTCACGCTTGGCACGGACGCAGCGAAGCCCGTCACGCTTGACTACGGCGGTCAGACGCTTTCCGGCGATCCGGCGGGCTATCTCGGCGCCGGTATGGATGTGACGCTTACGAACGGCACGTTCACACACACGAGCGACGTCAAACTTGACGACGGCAATTGTCCGTTGTCGCTGACAGTTGCGTCCGATGCGGTGCTTTCCTCTTCGGGTCGATACTGGATCAACACCGAAGAAGTGAAGGAAATCAACGTCATTGGCGGTGAATTTGACATGTCGTCGCTTTCCGCCAGCAAAAACGTCTGGCTGCTGGATGATTCGAGCGGTCGGCTGCGCATCAATGCTACGGGCGGCGCCTTGATTCGGGCAAACGGCCGCATCGGTACGGCAACGGGTCATACAAGCGCTGGTCTTTCTCCGAAGGTGGACTGGGTTATGGTCGATTCGACGCTTTCCATCACCGGGAACGGACTCTATCTTGGAAATAGAGACGGTCAGGGCAACAGTAATAATCCTGTCGATCCCGAATGCCGTTTCTCCATGACAAACGGCGTCTTCAGCGTGGAGACGGCCATCGTTCTCGGCAACGAGGCGAACACATCTCAATCGGGCGGTTGGTATATCGCCGAATTCGACAACTGCATCGTAACGGCGAAGCAGTGCCGCGTCTATGGCGACCGTCCGGCCTCGCGCATCCATTTCAATGGCACGACGCTTGTCGCGAACGGAGACGGCGAGAACTGGATAACCGCCACGGGCTTCGCGGAGGGCTCGACACCGGTGACGATTGGGGCGGACGGTCTTGTGCTCGACGCGAACGGCAAGACGATGTCCGTCAATGCGAGAGTCGGCGGCTCTGGCGGTCTGACGGTGAAAGGCGGCGGAAGGGTTACGATGATGGTCTCTCCTGTCTACACCGGCGTCACGAAGGTCGAGGCGGGGACGACGCTTATCATTCCTTCGCTTGATGGTTTTACCGGAGGTTTCGAGACGATAACTGCGTCCGGTGCGCTGCAGGAAGGTGTCTATCCGTACATCGTAATCGACGGAGAAGGCTCATTCTCCGATGACCTGTTGAAGAGCCTCAAAGCACCGGAGGGATGCCGGTTTGTCTGCGCGGCAAACGGCAAGTCCATTCTCTGCGTTTCCGGCAACCCGATCCCGACATGGATCGGCGGCGCGACGGGCAGCCTTAGCGTCGATGCCAACTGGTCGACGGGATACGTTCCCGATGGAGGTGCGTGCGTCATCGGCAGTGCAATAGATGCGAGCCTTGAGAAGGGTGATACGTTCGCCCCGACGTCCATCACGTTCCCGGCGGATTCCGCCTCCGTGACGATTGCGGGAGACGCAATTACAGGCATTTTCGCAATCACAAACCTCTCCGATGTTACGCAGACGTTTACCGCATCTGTCGTGTTCAAGGACAAGATCCTCGTCGTCCAGAGCGCGGTGGACTGGACGACACGTGAACAGTCGAGTGTCCGTTTCGCGGGTGGCGTCACGGGGACGGATTTTGCGGAAGATTCTGCCCGTTACCTCAACGGCGCATACACTCTTACGGCGGCCGAAGACTGGATTGCTAATACCCAGGGAAACAACGACCGCTGGGGAATCCCGGAAGGCTCTTCAATTTCATTACCGTTTGCGAGCGACACGAGCGAGCTCGCGATTGGCGAGCACGACAATGTTGCCGGTGGAGCGTTTACGGCTGCCGTCGTAAGGACTTCGGCTAGAATCTGTTGCTGGAACCTCGGCGAGTATGTCGTCACGGAGGAACTTGCGGTGACGCTTCCGGGTGCTGACAAGCATCTTACCTACAGGGGCAGTGACGGTGCGTTCAAATTTGAGAGGTTGACACTCGGTGATAATGGAAGTGCTAAGAGGTTTTTCTTCGCTAACAGTGGATCCTATTACTACGACAAGATTCTCTTTATTGGAGCAGGCGGCATAGGATTCGCCGAGGATGCCAATGCGGACACGCGCTATGTCTGCGGCAGGGACAACCAGGCGAATGACAAAACATTCATCCGCCCGTGGTATTCCGATTTTACGATCGGCACCAAGCCCGGCACGAAGAGAGACTTCTGCGTAAACCAAAGTACTTATATAGGAACGACCGATGAAAACGATGTCGCCCGCACCGTTACGGCGGATGCGTTGCTCTACGGTTCGGGCAAGCTCTACATAGAAGGCGTAGGCAAATTCGTCGTCAACAACATTAACACGATGACAGGAGCTGTATTCGTGAACGACTCTGCGACATTGGCTATCAATGAAGGCAAGGTGCTGACTTCCGGCAGCGTGACTGTCGACTCCGGCGCGACGCTTGAGATCGCTTCGGGCGTCAACACGTTCGGCGGGTTGGATCTAAAAGAGAATTCAACCGTCATATTCAAGTTCACGAAACGCGCTGTTGCTCCGCAAATCGCTGTTGCGGAAGGTGCGGAAGCGATCGTAAACGGTGCTGTAACCGTGAAAATTTCAGATGCCATGTGGCCGAATGGAGGTGAGTGGGGGCTCACTACGTGCGGTGGGTTCAACGCCGTAGGTGTGTCGCTTGCGAATCCTGTCCCGGCGTGGGTCAAGTCGCTTGACGTCAACGAAGACGGCAACATCGTCCTCGACGTCAAGCCGCGTGGGATGGAGGTTGTCATCAGGTGACGATAGAGACAGCCATTGGCTGAAAAGGAAGAAGATGAACATTGTTAAAACTGTCTGTGTGGCGGCTCTAGTGTCCGTGGCAGGGTGCTTGGCGCCGGAGAGCGGTGTGCCGTCCGGAGGCTTGGACGAAAAGCCGCTTAAGGTGGCTGTGTTCGTGGGCAACGGTGCGCGAAATATCGGCGCGTTCCGTTGGCTTGAAATCACCGCCCGCGCGAAGAATGTCGTCGCGACGCCTGTCGACGGCGCGGCGGTGAGATCGGGCGTGCTTGATTCGGCGGATGTCCTTGTCATGCCGGGCGGGAGAGCGCATTTGGAGGCGAAGTCGCTCGGAGCGGAGGGACGCGAGCGTGTGAAGTCCTTTGTGCGTGGCGGAGGCGGCTACATCGGAACCTGCGCGGGCTTCTATCTTGTGTCGCAGCCTGCAAAAGGCGTCAGGCGGGATTACCTCGGGTTGATTCCGTTCGCCGATACGCCCTCCGGCGGCAACGGCACGGCGAAGCTCAGCTTTGCGTTCAACGGAAAGGCTGTGGAACTTGCAGGAATCAAGAAGGGGGTTTGCAGAATGCGGTACGGCAACGGTCCCGTTCCCGTCCGCACGGCGCGCGAGGTTGAGGGGACGCGTGCGGAGGTTCTGGCGACGTATCACAGCGACTACAACCCGAAGAGCGTCCCATGTCCCTCCAAGGCGGGTCACCCGGCCGTTGTCGCGGCCGAATGCGGCAAGGGAAAGCTGTTCGTCTTCACCTGCCATCCCGAGTATGATGCCAACGGCTATGAGTGCATCAAGGGGGCGTTCCGCTACGTGACGGGGCGCGAAGTGGAGTGGGACCGCCCGCAGAGAAAGCGTGGACAGCTTGCCGTCGGATTCATGTGCGACGATTCCTTCGGGGTCGAAACGGCGCAGTTCGTCCAGAAACTCGTTACGGATGAGGAGTTCGATGTTATTCCGCTCAACAAGGCGCTTGTTTCCGATGGGATGCTTCACAATTTAGATGCCGTTCTCGTGCCGGACGGCGAAGGCGTCGTGAAACCCGACAATGCTTTGTATGCCGGCAATGCCGGGCGTACGAGGGCGTTTCTTGCGCGCGGCGGACGCATCTTCGCGTGGGGCGCCGCCGCAGAAGTGCTGCGGCGGTCCGAAAGCGGCGTTACGTGCGTCTCCGACCCGGATGCGGCGCTTGCGGCGCTGAGGGCGTTTGCATCCGAGCCGGTTCCGCCTGCGCAGGTCTTCCCGGCGAAAGCCGCAAAGCCCCTCCGCGCCGGAATACTGCAGAATCCGGCGAACTCGTGTCTCCCGATCGCTCGATTGCTCGACTTTTCTCCTGAATACGAGTTGAAGTTCATCGCGCCGGAGGAATATGCCAGGGGCGCGCTTGATGGTCTTGACCTTGTGATTATGCCCGGCGGCGGCGCTACGCGGCAGTACAAGGCAATCGGTGACGATGGCGCGGAGGCGCTTAAACGCTTCGTCCGTGAGGGTGGAAAGTACTATGGCGTCTGCGCGGGTGCGTTTCTCGCGATGCAGCAGTCGATAGAGGGCTTCTCGCGTCTCGATATGGTTCCTTTCAAGGATGACGATCCCGCCTACTACCGTGGCGACGCGCCAGTAAAGATTGCGCTCACAGACGACGGCGTCAAGGCGCTTGAAATGACGAATAAGACACACACCGTCATCTACTTTGGAGGACCTGCGGCCATTCCAGGCGATCCCATCGCGGACACGGACGTTAAGGTGCTCGCCAGATACGAAAGCCGGCTCGTCAACACACGGCAGCCGAAGCCTGTCGCGGAACTGGCGGGGAAGGGGGCGATTCTCGGCGGTCGAGTCGGAAAAGGCAGGGTCTTTCTTTCATGCCCCCATCCCGAGAAGCAGGAACAGACGATGGATCTTGTCTGTAGAGGCATGAAGTACCTGACCGGTGTCGCGCCAACGATGGTGCATCTTGAACGCCCGCGCGGTGCACTTTCCGTGAGATATCAGTTTTCCGACAAGAAAGCGGCCGACTATCTCTTCGGAACGC
Source organism: Lentisphaerota bacterium (assembly GCA_015061765.1). The sequence continues at coordinate 1,306 of SUVZ01000028.1, read as the reverse complement.
TTCTTCGCGACAGTCGCTTCCACGTGTGGCCGGTGAAGACATACGTCGATCTTCCGCACGCCGATGCCGTTGTCTTGACAGGCGCCGTTTCGGAAAAGGCGGTGAAAAATCTGACGCCGTTCATTGCGCGCGGCGGACGGGTCGTCGCGGTGTGCGACACGCCCAAAAAGCGAGATGCCGCCAAGTCTCTGCCGGGCGTGATTGCGGTGAAATCCTACGACGAGATTTCGGACGCGCTTTTGAGGTAGTGGCGGAATATCAGGGGATTTATTTATGGAATCATTGCGTGAACTTTATCGGATTGGTCTGGGTCCTTCGTCCAGCCATACGATGGGGCCGGCGAAAGCCGCTGAAATCTACATCGCCCGGCATCCGGACGCGAAAGCGTTCGAGGTGACGCTGTACGGCTCGCTTGCGGCGACGGGGGTCGGACATTTTACCGACCGTGCGCTGGCGCAGGTCCTGGGAGAGGATCGCACAACCATTCACTGGAACGGAAGTGAGACGATCGGGGACCATCCCAACGGTATGAAATTCACCGCCGATGGTGCGGATGAATGGATTGTATTCTCCGTCGGCGGAGGAGCTTTGCGCGAGATGGGCGGGCGCAGGATAGTCGGTGATGTCTATCCCTACACCGGCATGGCGGATATTCTTGCCAAATGCGAGACGACGGGCTTGCCCATGTGGCAACTTGTGGAAGAGGCGGAAGGCGACGGGATTGCAGACTACATGGAAGAAGTGCTCAAGGCCATGAACGCCTCCATCGACGCCGGGCTGAAGCACGACGGTGTCATCCCGGGCGGGCTCCGTCTCCAGCGCCGTGCCCGCTCCATCTACCAGAAGGCGCGTTTCCTTCAGAGCGAGTTCCGCCGGACCGGGCTTGTTTCGGCGTATGCCACCGCCGTCAGCGAAGAGAATGCCTCGCTCGGCACGGTTGTGACGGCTCCGACATGCGGAAGCGCAGGCGTCCTGCCGGCCGTTCTCAGGTATCTTTCCGAGACTCTCGGCTGCGATGTCCGCGAGCAGGTGCATGCGCTGGAAACCGCCGGGCTCGTCGGCAACGTGGTCAAGCGCAATGGCTCGATCTCCGGCGCGGAGGTCGGTTGTCAGGGAGAGATCGGCGTGGCGTGTGCCATGGCCGCCGCAGCCGCCGCGTATCTCTACGGCGGAACCGTCCCGCAGTGCGAGACCGCGGCGGAGATAGGTCTTGAGCATTTTCTGGGATTGACGTGCGATCCGGTCAAGGGTCTGGTGCAGATTCCCTGCATTGAACGCAATGCCGTTGCCGCAAACCGTGCGCTCG
>SUVZ01000505.1 GCA_015061765.1 Lentisphaerota bacterium | reverse complement strand
AGATGCTTACAGGACGAGTGGCGTTCTCAGTCTTCTGCCATACCGAAAAACAATATCTCTGACCATGCTTGAACGGCACATCCTGCGTAAGAAGCGCACGGTAGTCCTTCTCGGATGAATTGTCATATGCAACGCCCCGCGTTCCATTCATGCCTGCGCGGTCGGCATATGTGTAATGTCTGGCGGAAGGCCATCCAATAGCCTTGCCATCCTTTATCTCCTCGAATGAACCATTGCGGATCAACTCCTCCGGCGCTGCAAATGCGGCCATTGCCGCCAGAACATTAAACGAAAGTATCCTCTTCATCTTATTTTCCTCACCTGCTTATCTTACCTGAACGATATCACCGTGCCGCGAAGTCTTCCGTAAAGGACAAGGCATATGTCGCCTTCCCGGATCTCGCGCTTTATTTCCCACACGGCAATTCCCGGATTTGCCGCCACAAGGACTGGCATCCCGGTCACAGTTGCGCAAGGTTCCGCTCGGAGAATCACAGTGCCGCCCTCGCCACGCGGATATCCCGCAACCGACACCGAGAGCTTCGCATCATCAAAAACGATGCCGGCATCGCAAGCGACCTCAACAGGATGCCGTGCAATGTCATTAGCAGCAAAACTCCATACTCCCGTCACGCACATCGTGCCGTTCGTGATCAGAGGACAACCCACAAAGCCATTCTGCTTGAGCATGTCAATGCCGCCCAGATCAATTGCGCAACGCTTTTCAGCGTTTCTGTCAAACCTAAGCGAATCGAAATGCGCACGGTACAAGCCATCATTCAAGTTGACCCTTGCTGTAGAAGGATCCTTTGTGGTAGTGAAAAGCATGCCGTCTTCAGAATCGACAAGCCTTGCAAAGTCAAGATAGTTCGTAACGGTTGGCGCACCATAAGAACCTTCACGATACATGATGCCATTCTCTTTTGCCCAATTGATGCCTAACTGAGGGCGAAGATCGTCTCGTGTTCCTTTTGAACCCGACTTGCGATGCCCAAGCAGCAATTGGAAAGAATTTGGCCCAGGGTGGAGTACACATTCCCCAAGGCTCAGAAAGTGCGTATTGCCACCTGCATCTTTACTTGATGCGGTTCTTTTGAACAGCCTTTCATTATTCACCCACAGTATCGAAGTGTCGGCAATGGAACTCGCAAACGTGCAGATCTTGTTTGTTGGATCATTATTCCAGATGTATCCAGAATATGCAGCCATCAAATTAGTTTCAGCGCTCGTCCAGGTGCGGTACGCCGCTTCGGGCGAAAGCATCGTCTGCGAAATCTGATCTTCAGAACCAATCGATAGAAGTTTGCTGAAAGCATTTTTCAAAAGAGCAGCAGAGGGCTCCCCGGAACCTCCGCAGAACGCCTCCCAATCTGACTGACCCGCAAAATTTGTATGCACCCCAATAAGTCCAGGAATCCCTGTAGGCACATCTGAAACCCGCATCGTAGCCTTTGCGATATATGTGTCACCTGTAACTGTAAGACCCGCGGCGAAATCGAGAGGTTTCGCGCCCCATTTCGTCAACTTCGCAACAGTTCCGCCATACCCCCAATGGTCGCCTGCAATCCTACCGCCGCTTGTCACTTCAATCTCGGGTAAATCATACCATTCTGCAGCAGAAAGTCGCAGGGTGCCGCTTCTTATAGTCAGTCTACCACCATCAACAGGCACCGCTCCATTTGCGGATAGGACCAATCCGCCACAACGGTCGACACCTTCAGAGACATCCACACCTCCAGCAAATGTATTTCCGGAATTCGACAGCACCAACCATGCACCAGAGTTAATCACAAACGATCCGCTTCCTGACACTGGACCACCGAGACGGATGAACGTATCTGGTTCTTCCGCTTTATATTGCACCACAGCTTTCCCATTCACAACAACAGGCCCCGACCAATTGTTTCCATCGAATCCGTTTATGTCGCCTTTGGATGGATAGAGAACCGCTCCATCGGCCAGATCAAGCGTCCAAGGAATGTTGCATACAGCCTCACGCATCCCAAGCTTAGCCTCCGCTGCAATTGAAAGCCTGTTGTCTTCTGACCCAGCCCAAACCGCATCTCCCTGAAGGTGCAAACGTCCCTGAAGAACATCAATGTTGCCACCCGTAATTATTTTCACATTCTCGAACTTCAAGACAGCCGACTTATTCATCGCAACAGTCATTTTATAACCGTCCATTGCGAGCGTATTACCCAAGAAACCAATTGATTGCCCTTGGAATCTAGCGTCCCCACCAAGAATTACCGGCCCTGAAAACGCATTTAACTGATCAACGCCCCCAGAATTCATCACAGTTCCATATACAGTAACAGTGTCCTTAAATGCAAGCTGATTAGCAGTTGTGGAAATAAATTTGAGAGTACCTTGTGGCAATACAACAGTTTCACCTTTTGACGTTCCTAAAGAATCGGCGCCTTTAGCTGCATATACACCCTCCTCAATTCTAATCTCACCATCGAATTGAGCCATCGCACCGCCAGCAGTGACCGTGCCCAAACCTCTCTTGACAATTGGATAAGAGCCTGCGGCTGTTACATCTGAAGACTCCATTTTCACTTCTTCAATGCCTTCCGGCACGTCAACTACGTAAACACCATTCTCTTCGTCAAAGTAACGTCGGACCTCCGTAACATCAGCAGCAACGGCAAGATTCAGCGACACAACTGCCGTTGTGAGTATCGATAACCTTCTCATTCTTGTGCCCTTTCTGACTTGAAATGAATTTGCAATTTAGTAAGAATACCACAATGATTTATTTTTTCAACCGAAATCTTCACATTTCTTCGAGGGGATGCAGGGACAGCCCCCTCTTTGTGGGGACAGGCCCTTCAAGGGAAAATCAAAGACGAAAAGGCATCCGATTCTGGATGCCTCTCGAATGAAATAAAAAAGCCGGAATATCCCCCGAGCGCAGCGAGCCGCGCAGCGGTCGCTAGAGGGGTGCGCCCGATGGGCGACGCCAGCTTCCCGTTCGAAGAATGCAGGCACACTCTTCGAAGAAAAGAAAAAAGCCGGCGGCGCCCTACTCTCGCACGGGCGAGTCCCGCACTACCCTCGGCGAAGGAGCCCTTAACTTCCGTGTTCGGAATGGGAACGGGTGTGACAACTCCTCTATGGCCACCGGCA
>SUVZ01000504.1 GCA_015061765.1 Lentisphaerota bacterium | reverse complement strand
CTACCGCAGGTGGCGCGAGAAGGCGGACTGAAGTCCGCCGGACCGATATGGCGCGCGCATGCCACGATCGGTTCGTTTCTTTTCAGCGGTGGTCAGATGTTGGCCGCCGCTTTTGCTTTATTGCAGACTTTCGCCTTTGGCACGGGATTTGCTAATTGTTGGCGTCGAAACCGACAGAAAGGAAAACACGCCATGAAACCAAAAGCAACGAAGATCAGAATGACTGCAGCCGAAATCAAGGAGGCGATCAAGCGCGACAAGGAATGGATGGACAACATCGGTCCGGATGACGAGATCGTAGTCGACAAGAAAACCCTAAGAGACATCTTCGGAGACGACAATGACCGAGAGGAAAAGGCCGATGACGTCGAATTGTTCGGTGAAGACGACGCCGAAGACGAAGAAGACGAAGAGGAGCAAGTCGTCAACGATGACGACGATGATGATGACGATGATGACGACGACAGTGATGATGAAGCAGATGACGAGGAGGAGGCCGACGGCGATGTCGATACGTCCGGGGTCGGCGGCGTTCTTGGCGCAATCGTTGGGGGTATCGGCGGAATCGTTCTCGGCGGTATCCTTGGCACGGCGCTTTTTGATGATTAAGGAGGAACAATCCGTGAAGCTTCACTATAATTGCCCCGTCTGCGGCAGCAACAATGTTACTGCCGCAGTCAAGAAGCCAATGGGACTGTTCATCAAGGACGGCCCGACGGTCATTATGTTCAGATGCCGTCGGTGCGGACATTCCTGGACAATTCCGTTCAGGGTCGGTCCGTGAAACGCGGCAAGGAGATGAAACGATGATTACCATACCGATAATTGGGAACCTGATAGAGAGCGTCGCTGCAGAATTCCGAGACAAAATCCATCCCGTCCCGGGCAGCGTCCTGCGGTGCGATCTCTGCGGCGGCGCCAATTTCCTCGGAGGCAGGTTATGTCATACTGGCATCTATCTCGGCAACGACGAGATCGCCGAGGTTACAAATATTCGCGGAAAGGCGCGCATCCATGTTGTCGATCCAAGCGACTTTCTGAACGGACAGGGTATGAACTTCATCCGTACAGGGCTGAACATCTACGTCGCGACAGATGGATGCGGCAATGCGCTCGGCACAGATAGAATAGCCGAGTCCGCACGCGAACTCGCAAAACACTGGCGACGAGGCGACTATGATCTCGTGGACAACAACTGCCATGATTTTGTCATCAGGTGCGTGACAGGCAAAGAGCCGTCAAGCGCGAAATTAAACGACCGCGACGTGGCAATGGCCTTGAAGCGTGTCTTCAAGTGTGAACAAGTGACATGGGAGCCGACGGGCTTCGGCGCCCAAAGCGCGTCATTCGATGACGAGTAGACTGATTCTGGCTAATGTGGTAAGATATTGGCCATGAAAACACTTGTACTAACCGGATGGGGTTGGAAGGAATACGCCGTTGCCGCCGCTGCCGCGCTCGCGGCCATAGGCGACGACGTGGAAGTGCTGGGCATGAGCAGGCGGCGGCTGCCAGAGTTCATGGAGCGCGAAGCCGCTCATTGGCGACGCATCGTTCTTGTAGGGATCGGACTCTCCGGCGACGAAGCTCGGCTCGCGCGTGCGCTCCAGTCTCTGAAGGGAAAGACAAAGGTCGTCTGGATCAGTGCCATTCCGCTTGCCGATTCGCACCGGCGCACACTTGCCCCATACATGAAAGTGCTGGAGTTCGCGGGCGGTCCGTTCAACGGATCGCTCGTGAAGGCGGTCGGCGCAGCATTCGGTACGGATGTGGCGCGTTTTCTGCCGTATGCGGCGGAAGGAGCAAAGACGCCGAAATACGTTCTGCCATATCACGAACTCTTCTCTGCAGCGATGTTCGCTTACAGGAGCTACCGCGACACCGCACCATATTCGATGGCCATAGAGAGCCTTGCGCGCGGCGTGCCGGAGACAAGCTGGCGTCCAGAGCTGAGGCAACTGATCGAACACTATCGTCTCTACGGACACCGCGAGCTTGTCGGCAAGAGCGCAGCGATGGGGGAACTTCGCGGCTACATAGATCGTGTTGCCGCCCACCCCGAGGCGCGAGTGCTGATCATCGGCGAGAGCGGCACAGGCAAGGAGACTGTTGCGCTACAGATACATGCAAAGTCGCCGCGCCGCGCAGAGCCGTTTTTCGCGTTCAACTGTGCAAGCGTCAATCCGTCGCTTTTGGAGAGCCGATTCTTTGGATACGAAAAAGGTGCGTTCACGGGTGCTGATCGTACTGAGCTGGGGCTTTTCGAGCTTGCCGACGGCGGCACGCTCTTCCTTGACGAGATCGGCGAACTTCCTCTTGACGCGCAGGGGCTTTTGCTGCGTGTGCTAGAGGGCGGTCGCTTCATGCGCGTCGGCGGCAAGGCGGAAATCAAAACAAATGTCCGACTTGTGACGGCGACCAACCGGAATCTGCCGCGCATGGTGCGCCATGGAAAGTTCCGCGAAGACCTCTTCATGCGACTGAACGTCGTGCAGCTGCGCATTCCTCCGCTACGCGAACACAAGGACGACATTGACGACATCGCGGACCACTGGTGGTTCGGACGTTTCAGAAAGCACCTTTCGAAAGAGCAGATCGCCGCGCTTAAAGAGTATGACTATCCTGGGAACGTGCGCGAACTCGTGAACCTGCTGGAGCGGGCGGCAGTTCTGAACGAATGCGACTTCGGACGACTGATCGCGACCCATCGCGCCATGAACGCAGGGCTGGAGGCGGACGATCAGCCGCCGCAGACAGGCGAAGAGATTCCCGACCTTCTCGACGAGGCTGTGCGGCGGCATGTCAGGCGCATTCTCGGCAAGTACGCGCAGAATGTGACGCGCGCCGCCGCCGCGCTCGGCATTTCGCGAACGACATTGAGGAAGTGGCTGTAGCGTGACGCCGCTACACCATCTACGGCAAGGCGGGGCTGGAGTCGGGCGAAGAATGGCACTCGCCGACCAACGCGCTCGACCGGTTCTTCACGGTTGGCGGAAGGGGTGAAAAGACCCGGTTCGTCAAGTAGAACGTGCACCTGATAGTTGATGTGCGTTTTTCTGGTTCGTCAATTGCTGGACACTCTTGAGCTTGCGTTGGCGGGTGCTGAGAGGGCGAGGGCGGAGGTCGACGGCTCC
>SUVZ01000503.1 GCA_015061765.1 Lentisphaerota bacterium | reverse complement strand
AGGAGCATGTTGCGAGCATAGCCAGGGGCGACCTTGACGATTTCGCCGGCCTTGCCGAGGAACTTCACATCGGCCATGAGCATAACTTCTGTCTGCATGATGCGTGTCCTCCCCTTAGGCCATGAGACCCATGTTACGTGCGCGGCGGACGCCCTTCTTGATCTGGCGCTGCTGCATCGATGTGACGCCCGTGACGCGGGCGGGAATGATCTTGCCGTATTCGGTGACGTAGTTCTTGAGAACCTCGACATCGTTCAGGTCAATCTTGTCGTTGGCGGGAATCGCCGGACGGCGACGCGCGAATTCCTCGCGGTCGGTACGTTCTCTTTTCTGGTAAGCCATTGTCTTAATTCCTTGATAAACTGTTTTAGGATCAGAACTGATCATCGTCGTCGTAACCGCCATCCGTGTCAGGACGAACCATCTCGCCCGTGAGACGGCTCTGGTTCGGCGCTGGCTGCGGCATGAACTTCACGGTCGCGGCGCGAATTTTCAGCTTCTGGTGCTTCTGACCATCCTTTTCCCAGGAATCGGATTGGAGGCGACCCTCTACAAGGACCGAACGGCCCTTTTTGAGATACTGACCGCAAAGCTCGCCAAGCTTGTCCCACGCATCGACATCGACGAACGTCGGAATGTCGATGATGTTTCCGTTGCGGTCTTTCCTGCGCTCGTTCATGGCCACGGAGAAGCGGCACACCTTGACGGCGTTCATACCAACCTCCCTGACGTCAGGATCGCGCGTCAGATTGCCCATCACGATAACTCTATTGAAAGAAGGCATAAGCGTTCCTTATCCTTACTTACTCAGCAGAGGCTGCCGCCTCGGCCTCCTTGTTCGCCTTGTACTCGGCACGCTTGGCCGCAGCCTCGCGCTGCTGGGCAAGCACTGCCTCACGACGGTCGTCAACCGCGAGAATCTGCACGCGGAAGACCTCTTCCACGAGACGGTAGCGGTTGACCAGATCCTTCACCTGGGACGGATCAAGCTCGAAGCGGACGAGAGCGTACACGCCGTTCTCGCGCTTGTGCATCGGACGGGCAAACGTGCGCTTGCCGAGAATGTCCTGCGACTCGATCTTGCCGCCGAAGCGCTCGATCTCCGCGATCGCCTTGGCGAAGTTACTCTCGAGAACGTCATCCTTCGCGTTGCCGGCGAAGATGTAAAGACCATCATACTTCTTCATGATCAAGATTCTCCTTACTTCTTCTTCTTGTCGGACTCTGCGGCCTTGTCGCCTCCCTTGGCGGAACCGTCGTCATCCGGGGCCTTGATCACCGCAACGGCGAGCTCTCCGCGCGTAACGGGCGTGAACTTGTCGCCAAGCTTGAGATCGCGCACGAACAGCGTCTGCTCGAGATCGAGATCCGTGACGTCCACATCAAACTTCTCGACGATGTCGGTAGGAAGGCACTCGACTTCCACGGAACGGAGCACCTGAGCCAGAATGCCGCCGCCGATCTTGACGCCCTTGGGCTCGCCCTTGAGATACATGGGCACAACCACGCGGACCTTCTGCGTAAGGGAGACTTCGCTGAAGTCGGCGTGGATCGGGGTACCCGCGATCACGTCGTTCTGAACCTCGCGCATGAGCGCGGGAACGTCGCCACCGGCCATCTCCAGGGTCACGAGGAGCTGCTTGCTCGTGCGACCACGCATTGCCATCATGAACTCGTGCTTGGAGAACTTGATGAGTTCAACCCCGCTCTTGTCCATCTTCATCACCGATCCGGGGACAAGCCCCTGCCGGCGCAGACGGCGGACGGCTCCCGTACCCTGTTCGGTACGAACCTCCGCCTTGATCTTCACCTGATCCATTTTTCTTCTTTCTTTCTTCTATCTCCGCCCTCTCTCGCGCACACGCGCTACCCCAGGCGGGAAATTCTTGTCATCTGCCGGTCGATCCGCCAAAGAGAGAATTGACGCTCTCATCCTTGTGGATGCGCTTGATCGCCTCGCCGATCAGGCTTGCGACCGAAAGCACCGTGAACTTGAACGGCAGGGCCTTCACATCGAAATCCTCGCAGATGGCGATCGAATCCGTCACAACGAGCTCGTCGATGTGCTCCTCCTTCTGAAGCCGCTCGATTCCGCGCGGCGTAAGCGGGAAGTGCGACACGTACGCATGGACGCTCTTCGCGCCGCGGGACTTGAGAAGCTTCGCCGCCGCGCTCAACGTGCCGCCGGTGGCAGTCATGTCATCAATCATGATCGCATCGCAGCCGGAAACATCGCCAACGACGGAGAATGCATCCACCTCGCTGTCGCCCGTGCGCTGTTTCGCCACGATCGCCAGATCGGTTCCGAGCTTGCGGCTGTAACCGTACGCCGCCTTCGCGCCACCCGTATCGGGGGCGACGACGATAGGCTTCTTGAACTTGCACGACTTGATGTATTTGAGAATCACCGGCTCCGCATGCAGATTGTCGAGCGGAACATCGAAAAAGCCCTGGATCTGGTTCGCGTGGAGATCAAGCGTGAGGACACGGTCCGCACCCGCCGCCTCCAGCAGGTCAGCCACAAGACGCGCCGTGATCGGAACGCGCGGCTGGTCCTTGCGGTCCTGACGGGCATAGCCGTAGTAGGGAACGACCGCCGTGATGCGTTTGGCGCTTCCGCGCTTAAGGGCATCCATGATTATGAAAAGCTCCATGTACGCCTCGTTCGGCGCGGGAGAACCAGACTGAATCACAAAGACATCGCGACCGCGAACGCCTTCCTGCACCTGACAGAAGGTTTCGCCATCGGGGAAATGCTTGATATCGATCTTGTTGAGAGGGTGTTTCAGATACTTAGCCACCTTCTTCGCGAGCGGCAGGTTCGCCGTTCCCGAGAAGATCATCAACTCATCGTTATTTCGCTTCATTTTCATTGTCCAAGCCTAAAAACTCTTGAAGTCGTATAATATACCAAATAACGCCCTTTTACGCAAGAGTTGAAGTCCGCTTCGTTTTTTTGGGGCGCGGGCGTCCCCGCAAGCCGCTCATCAGCGCTCCTCGATCTTCGCCTTAAAGAAGGTGTTGACAGCAGAACCGTCAACCTTCGGGAACGCCGCGGTCGCCGTGTCGCCATCCGAGAAATCGTTATCCGAAACCGTCGCGGAAGAGATAGGCTGGAGCGCGGGGTTCTTAAAC
>SUVZ01000502.1 GCA_015061765.1 Lentisphaerota bacterium | reverse complement strand
CGCGGCGAAAAACGCAAACGCATAGGTGCCGGTACGGGCGACAGCGACAGGAAAAAACCAAGACACGAGCATGCACATCACCCAGTGCACCATGCCGCCGAAACTCTGCCCCTTGGCGCGCACATCAGGCGGAAAGATCTCGGAAATGAACACCCATATCACTGCACTTGCCGAGAACGCAACCGCCGCTATGAATCCATATACTCCCGTCATGGCAAGCCACGGTGTGCAGGCGTCGCCGAGCGAAACCTGCCACGCGACAATTCCATGCATAGCCGCCATCGCCGCACATCCGGATATGAGCAGAGGACGCCGCCCGAAACGGTCTATAAGGAAAAACGCCGCTACGGTGAAAACAAGATTCACGACACCGACCCCAATTGTGCCGGTCAGGGACACAAGCGCACTCCCGTCACCAAAGATCATCTTGAAAATCCGCGGCGCATAGTAGTTCACGGCATTCACGCCCGAAAGCTGGCTGAAGAACGCCACCGTGAAGCAAAGCACTATCGGCCGCAGATTCCGGCGGACGAAAAGCGGCGCGGAAGCCTTGATGCGCGACTGATGGGGGCTTTCCGGCACGAACACAAGCGCAGCGATATACATAAGGGCGGGAATGCACTCCACTCCAAGCATCGAACGCCAGACAACGGCGGACGAGCAGGGAAGATATCGGGCGACACAGTAGTTGGACACGTATGATACGACTATGCCGAGAACGATGCAAAACTGATTGACCAGCACAAGTCGTCCCCTGAGATGCGCCGGGGCGATTTCGGCGATGTACATGGGAACCGCAACGGAAACCCCGCCGATGGCAATGCCGCCGATGAAGCGCATCCATCCCAAAACGTGAGGTCCGGCCAAGCCCGATGGCGTCAGCGCACATCCCGCCGCCGAGACAAAAAAGAGAGCGCCCATCCACATCAGCGTAGACTTGCGCCCGATCCGGTCGCACATGCGACCGGTTGCAAGAGCACCGAAAACCGTGCCGAAAAGCGCTCCCGCGACCACCAGTCCGTGCCAGACGGGCGCAAGAGAGAATTCTCGCTGAATGGCCTCTTCGCAGCCCGATATCACACCGGTGTCAAAACCGAAGAGCAATCCACCCAGCGAAACCGCCGAAGTTATGAAGTAAAGGGCTTTTCCGTGAATTCCCGGCATTTCAAATTCTCCTGTCCTGCATCACCTTTTGCTCCGGAGTTTTGCACGCAGTACAACATCCTCATACGAATCACTGGTACTCCAGAACATTTCGGCCTGCACCACGGTGGAATAACGGAATGGCGGATTGTATTCGGTCACGAGATTGAGTTCCTTGGGCTGACGTTTTCCGTCGCGTATGTGGCGTAGCAGATCGTAGGCTTTGCGGCCGTGAAGGAACCATTCGGCATCGTACCAGTGCTGCATCGTGTCGGACATCCTGCGGTCCTGGTCAAGAAGCTCGTCGCCTGCGCATCCAAGCATGTAAGGCCCGGGCTGATGCGCCCAAGTGCGCCAGTCCTGGCGGACCTGGCATTTCCAGACAAGGCCCACCGTATCCGAAGCGGAAAGTATCTCATCGACGAAAGCCGTGTTCGGCGGGCGGAATTTGGCGGGCGGCTCGGGCCGTTCAAAAAACGGAAAACCTCCGCAGTTCTCCCAAAGGATCTCCACCGCAGGATCGGTCTTTGCAATTTCATGCACATCCTTCTTGACGGAATCGGCATGAAGCCCGAACACTATGTCCGTCGAAGGCGACACCGCTCGGATCCTGGACGAAACGTCGTTGACAAGCTCGACCACCATTGACGCTATGCTGCGATCCCGCACGCGGGAATTGCCCTGCTCCGTGAAGCTCTGGAAGTATATGCCGTCCCCGCCAAGCGGACGCCACACGGAATTCCATTCCGCGAATATCGAGTCGCCAAGGGCCTTCAGGCTTGTGGTCTTCTCCGAACTCTCCGCGCAGTTCACCGCCCAGCCCCAGGCAAAGCCCCAATACACCTCTATGCCCCAGCTGTGCGCGAAGTCGACGATCTCGCGTGCGTTCAAAGGCGGATATTCGTTCCAGAGGATGACGCGCGTAAGACGCAGCCTCGCCATCTCGCGGAAGAACTGACGGTAGTCGTCAATGACATGCCCCCACGTAAAAAGGCTGCGCACCGGGGTTTCAGGCCGTACGCGGCGCTCATACGGCTTGGTCTTCTTCCAGGAGAAGAATGTGCGGGTGGATATGCTGTTCGGGTAGCGCAGCAATGCCGCGCGCATCTCATGAATCCCCACATCGGCAAAATCGAACGCCGCCCAGAGTACGGCGGAGGGCGTATCGCCGGCAAGCAGGATGATGCGCTTTTCCCCTTCCATGAAAGCCTTGACCACATAGCCGCCGGATGGGACAGCCTCCTGCTTCAGATATCGGCGCAATGTCGCATTCTCCGAAAGGCGGCCGATTACAATCATGTGCTTCCGGTCGATGGACTTTACGGAACCGCACTTTTCAAGAGGAAGTAGAAACGAAGTAGTGGTCGTAGGGTCTCGCAATGACGGCGCCATGCACTCGGTCAACACCTCCAACGCACGTCCCTCCGGCCCTTCAGCCGACGAATACACGACTTTCCAATCGTCACCGGCAACCTTAGGCGTTATCGGCGGCGCTGAAAACGCAGGTGCAGAAAGGAAACAAACCAATGCAAAAGAAAAAACATGTGTCTTCATGGCGCGTGATTATATCACAACATCAAGATTTAAAACTCACTTTACAAACAACAATAATCTCACGATTCTGGTAAAACGTCGTGTACGAAACAGACGGACACAAAGAATGTGTCCTTAACCGTAGCGTAAAGCCGCAAGGTGACCAGTGATCAGACTCGGGCCGCGATATAAATAAAGGCAGGCTACTTGCCGACTCTCTTCATCTTGTAGCCGGCATACATTTGAGTATTGTAGAGCGGCTGTCCCTCAGGGATCGCCAACCCCATCGCCTTGCGGATGGCAAGAAAATCCTGGACGCTCTTCCTGCCGACCTGCTGGAGCGGCTTTTTGTGGAGACCGGCGAGAAGGCAGCACTGGCAGAACGCATCGGCGTTCTCGGCGAACCACTCCGCCTCCTCGACGTCGCGTCCGCCGCAGACGATGCCGTGGTTCTCCATGA
>SUVZ01000501.1 GCA_015061765.1 Lentisphaerota bacterium | reverse complement strand
ACTATCCACCAGTCGAAAGGCATGGAATGGCCGGTTGTGATACTCCCGTGGCTCGTCGATACCATCTTTCCTTCGGCGCGAAGCGTCGAGGACGGAAATCTTGACGAGGAGCGCCGCCTCTTTTACGTGGCGGTCACGCGTGCCAAGGATCGTCTGTACCTCAGCGTTCCGCGTTCGAAGAAGACGGCGGACGGAGGGGCGTGTCCTGTTGAACCATCGCAGTTCGTCCGCGAGATTCCGCCGGAGATGTACAACGAGCATGAGGTCCGGTCGGTTTCACCCGCATATGAAAAGCCGAGACCCCGCGGCGACCGCTGGGGCGGATGGGGCGGAGGATCGTCATCGTCCCGCAGCAAGCCGCAGACGACCTGGCGCACCGAATGGCGCCGTTGACGGTGGGCTAAAGCTTGCAAAGAACCTGCCGATGGCCTGTCTGCCGATGGTCTCAAACCCAAAGGTGACAACCTACATTTAAACACCGAATCGCTCCGTATATTTGGATTGCGGTATGCGGAAGCTCTCAATTCGATAAAGTGACATATGAGAGATGGGTAATGAGAGGTGGATCTGGCCGTTTGCTCTTTCCTCATCCCAGATCTCTCCAAGTCTTACGTCACTTGTGTCAAATAGACAGTCCGAAAAAGTCGTGTAGTGAACTTTCAGCAAACCCCGAGGAAATTCTGAGGTTTTGCATTCGAGCATGCAAAGTCGAGTTAAAAGGTTTTATCGTCTTTTGTGTGGATATGGTATAATCTGCGGCGTATTGTTATTGTAATTCGGGATGAATATGATATCCCGATGTATCGATTTACAAGTAAAAGGTTGCTTGAAACATGAATGAACAGGCTTTGAATTGGGCTTTGTGGATTGCGGCGGCATATTTTGCCGGCGCGGTTCCATTTGGCTTTCTCATCGGCAGGATGCGCGGCGTTGATGTGCGCACGGTCGGTTCCAAGAATATCGGCGCCACGAACGTGTACCGTACGGTAGGGAAGAAGTGGGGGCTTCTTGCGTTCCTGTGCGATTTCCTCAAGGGCTTTGTTCCGACTCTCGCGGCGGCGAAGTGCGCGGGATGCGGCGGCGATCTGCCTGTTGCGGTAGGCCTTGCCTGCGTGATTGGGCATACGCTTACCGTGTTCATGAAGTTCAAGGGCGGCAAGGGTGTTGCGACGGCGTTCGGCATGATGGTTGCGCTAATTCCGTATCTGGCTCTTGGCGCTCTGGCGCTTTTCATCGTCACGGTGTGGCTTTCGCACTACATTTCGCTCGGCAGTTGCCTTGCGGCGGCGGCGTTGGGCATCGCCGTGTGGTTCTGCGGATGTCCGCTTTCTCTTAAGGTTGTGGTGACGCTTATCGCCGTGTTCGTGATCGTGAAGCACAAGTCCAACATTAAACGTCTCATCGACGGTTGCGAGAACAGGATATATTGATATGGCGGAACGTTATCTGAAATTCAAGGGGTTCCGCGATGTTCATGTGCATTTCCGCGATCCCGGGATGTCTGCGGCTGAGACGCGCCGGAGCGGAGCGGCCGCCGCGGCGGCCGGTGGATTCACGTGTGTGACGACCATGCCGAACACCACGCCTGCCGGTGACAGTGTGGAGTGGCTGCGCGAACAGATAGAGGATACATCCCTGCCTGTTCGCATTGCGCCTTCCGCATGCATATCCAAGGGGCGTCTCGGAAAGGAGATCGCCGATCTGGAGCGCCTCGCTGAAGCCGGAGCTGTCGCGTTCACGGATGACGGTTCGTTCGTGGATGACGAGAACCTTATGCGCGAGGCCATGCGCCGCGCCGCAGCTCTCGGAAAGCCTGTCATGCAGCATGCCGTCGTGCCGTCCATACTCGGATCGGGCGTAATCCGCGACTGCGCAATAGCGAGGAAATTCGGTCTTCCGGTCATGCCGCCAGAAGCTGAGACCGAGGCGGTCCGGCGCGACATACGGCTCTGCCGCGACACCGGATGCGCATTGCACATCCAGCACATATCCTGCGCAGGGACAGTCGAGCAGATCCGCGCTGCGCAGAAGGAAGGTCTTCCCGTAACTGGAGAGGCTACACCTCACCACATTCTTTTATCGTGCGATGATATTCCGGATGATGACGCGAACTGGAAGATGGCTCCGCCTCTCGGGAACTCAGACGACCGTGCGGCGATACGCGCAGCCGTCAAGGACGGTACGCTTGGGATTTTCGCCACAGACCACGCGCCGCATCCTTTTGCGTCCAAGCAGGGCGGTTTCATCGGAACCGCAAACGGCATAATCGGTCTCGAGGTCGCCGTGGCGGTTACGTACCATGTGATGGTGGAGCAGGAAGGTATGGACGTAAACGAATGGGCTAAACGCTGGACGGAAGGTCCTGCGCGGCTCATAGGCGAAGAGCCGGACGGCGAGACAATCCTTGATCTTCAGGCGAACCGCACTGTTGACGTTGAGACGTTCAAATCGCTTTCGCGCAACATGCCGTACATGGGACTTAAATTTTCGGCGTGGCCTCTTCCGACCTGCCGCATTTGAAAGAGTCTGTCATGCAGATGCTGGAAGTTATAGACCTGAAAGTGCGTTATGGTGCCATGGAGGCGGTGAAGGGTGTTAGCTTCTCGCTTGGCCGTGGCGAAACATTGGGTATCGTAGGAGAATCCGGCAGCGGAAAGTCCACAATCGCCAAAACGCTCATTGGGCTTGAAAAACCCTTTTCGGGAACGATAGCCTGTAATGCGAAATCCGTCCAGATGGTGTTTCAGGATGCTGTGGGATCGCTAAATCCGCGAATGACCGTCCGGCAGACCCTTGATGAGGTGTTCAAGGTAAAGAAGGCATCCAAGCGCTCCGTGAAAGAGCTGCTCGACATTGTGGGACTCAGCCCGGCGGTTCTCGAGCAGTATCCGCGTGAGATGTCCGGCGGACAGTGCCAGCGTGTAAGCATAGCGCGCGCTTTGGCGTGTGAACCCGATGTGCTGATAGCGGACGAACCAGTGAGCGCTCTCGATGTGAGCGTGCAGGCTCGCATACTGAATCTTCTCCGCGAACTTCGCCATGAGCTGGATCTGTCCATACTTCTGATCGCTCACGATCTTGCTGTCGTTAAGAACGTCTGCGACCGTGTGTGTGTAATGCAGAGAGGGATTTTCGTCGATGCGGGA